>NZ_JACJDM010000065.1:0-22956 GCF_014163545.1 Pseudoalteromonas sp. SR45-6 | reverse complement strand
GAAAGAAGAAGAAGAACGTAAGAAGCGCGAAGAAACCGCTGATCACCACCTTACGACTTCTACTTACGCACGTGAAGCAGAAGATGTTGCTGATGCGCGTGATGAGCAAGGCACACGCCGTGCTAAGAAAAAGAAAAAAGCCCCAGCGAAGGAGAAATTTGTTCCTTCGAGAGGCAAGAAAAGCAAGCTAAAAGCACCAGCTTCATTACAACATGGCTTCCAAAAGCCAACGGTTGACGTGAAAAACGAAGTGCGTATTAGCGAAACAATTACAGTTGCTGAGCTTGCATCACGCATGGCCGTTAAGGGCGCTGAAGTTGTAAAAACAATGATGAAAATGGGTGACATGGTTACCATTAACCAAGTGATCGACCAAGAAGCTGCACAGTTAGTTGCAGAAGAAATGGGCCACAAAGTTATCATTGTTAAAGAAAACGAATTAGAGCAAACAGTACTAAATGACCGTCATGAAGATGGTAAATCTGAGCCACGTGCGCCAGTAGTAACTGTAATGGGTCACGTTGACCATGGTAAAACGTCAACGCTTGATTATATTCGTTCAGCAAAAGTGGCCTCTGGCGAAGCCGGTGGTATCACACAGCATATCGGTGCTTATCATGTTGACGTAAATGGTAACATGATCACTTTCTTGGATACTCCTGGTCACGCGGCGTTTACGTCAATGCGTGCTCGTGGTGCTAAAGCAACAGATATCGTAATCCTAGTGGTTGCAGCAGATGATGGTGTAATGCCACAAACTAAAGAAGCGGTTCAGCATGCGCGTGCAGCTGGCGTTCCTTTAATTATCGCTGTTAACAAAATGGATAAAGAAGGCGTAGACCCAGATCGCGTTAAGAATGAGCTTGCTCAACTAGACGTTATTCCTGAAGAGTGGGGCGGTGATACACAGTATGTGCATATTTCTGCTAAAACTGGTTTAGGTATTGATGACCTTCTTGAAGCGGTATTAAACCAATCTGAGTTGTTAGAACTTACTGCTCCAACTGTGGGTATGGCTGCTGGTGTTGTTATTGAATCTCGTCTTGATAAAGGCCGTGGTCCAGTTGCTTCTATCCTTGTACAATCTGGTACGCTTAACCAAGGTGACATTGTATTATGTGGTCTTGAGTATGGTCGTGTTCGTGCAATGCGCGATGAAAACGGTAAAGACATCAAGTCTGCAGGTCCTTCAATCCCAGTTGAGATTTTAGGTCTATCTGGTATTCCAGCAGCGGGCGACGAAGCAACTGTAGTTAAAGACGAGCGTAAAGCCCGTGAAGTTGCACTTTACCGTCAAGGTAAATTCCGTGATGTTAAACTAGCACGTCAGCAAAAAGCGAAGCTTGAAAACATGTTTACTAACATGACTGAAGGCAATGTGTCTGAAGTTAATGTGGTACTTAAAGCAGACGTTCAAGGTTCAATCGAAGCAATCTCTGATTCATTGACTAAACTGTCAACAGATGAAGTTAAAGTGAAGATTGTAGGCTCAGGCGTAGGTGGTATCACTGAAACTGACGCAACCCTTGCTGCAGCATCTAATGCAATCGTGGTTGGCTTTAACGTTCGTGCTGATGCATCGGCACGTAAAGTAATTGAGTCTGAGAACTTAGACTTACGTTACTACAGCGTTATCTATAGCTTGATTGACGAAGTGAAGCAAGCTATGTCTGGTATGTTAGCACCAGAGTTCAAGCAAGAGATCATTGGTCTAGCTGAAGTTCGTGACGTGTTCAAGTCACCTAAAATTGGCGCTATCGCTGGTTGTATGGTTACTGAAGGTGTTATTAAACGTAGCGCACCAATTCGTGTACTTCGTGATAACGTGGTTATCTACGAGGGTGAGCTTGAGTCACTTCGTCGCTTTAAAGACGATGTTGCTGATGTTCGTAACGGCATGGAATGTGGTATCGGCGTTAAGAACTATAACGACGTTCGCGTTGGTGACCAAATCGAAGTATTCGAAACAGTTGAAGTACAACGTACACTTTAATTGTTCGTAAGCTAAGATAATAAATGGGGGCTCAGCCCCCATTTGTGTATCCATTATTTAAATAACTTATTTATATTTCTCAATGAGTTATAATTTTTAGAGTAGAGTCTAATGAGAGAGTTTTCTCGTACTGATCGTGTTGCTCAGCAAATTCAAAAAGAAATTGCTGTTATTTTGCAACGTGAAATTAAAGATCCACGTTTAGGTATGGTTACAGTATCTGCTGTAGAAGTATCACGTGATTTATCTTATGCAAAAATCTTTATTACTGTGTTTAACACCCAAGATGAAGATGCTGCAAAGCAAAGTGCTAAAGTATTAAATGAAGCGACCGGTTATATTCGCTCACTACTTGGCAAACGCATTCGTGCCCGTATTATGCCAGAGCTTAAGTTTGTGGTTGATAATTCACTGATGGAAGGCATGCGTATTTCAAACCTTGTTGATTCTATTATTCGTGAAGATAAAGCAAAGCATGTAGATGACGAAGTTGATAGCGTAGATGATGCAGAGCATATCGACGAAACAGACAGCGAAAAAGGCACTAATACAGATGGCAAAGCGCAGTAAAGGCCGTCCAGTTGACGGTATTTTGTTGTTAAACAAACCAATAGGCATTTCATCAAATAAAGCGCTACAGCAAGCTAAAAGTGTGTATTTTGCACAAAAAGCGGGGCACACCGGTGCCCTTGATCCGCTTGCAACGGGTATGCTGCCTATCTGTTTTGGTGAAGCGACTAAATTTACTCAGTTTTTACTCGATACTGACAAAACCTATGTAGTTCGCGCTAAATTAGGTGAACGTACGACAACATCAGATTCTGATGGTGAAATTGTCAGTACTAAAGATGTCAATGTGACGGCTGAGCAACTTAGCGAAGAAATTGCTAAGTTTTTAGGTGAGTCAGATCAATACCCGTCAATGTATTCAGCGTTAAAATATGAAGGCCGACCTTTATATAAATATGCGCGTGAAGGCATTGAAGTACCTCGCAAGTGCAGAAAAATCAACGTATTTAGTTTAACACTAGATGAGTTCGATGAAGCTAATAACGAAGTGCAAATGACCGCCCATGTTTCAAAAGGTACTTATATTCGTACTATCGTCGATGACTTAGGCGAAAACCTGGGTTGTGGCGCGCATGTGATCATGTTGCATCGCAGTGCGGTAGGGCATTACCCTGCTGACAAAATGGTGTCACTTGAGCAGTTAGAAGCGTTATTAGTAAAAGCGAAACAAGAAGAGCTTACGCCTTCTACTTATCTTGATGAACTATTACTGCCAATGGACACCGCATTAGTTGGTCTACCTGTGGTTGAGCTCAGTAAAGAGCAAGGTAGTTCTTTTAGCCATGGTCAGGCGGTTGTACTTGATATTGAACTGCCAGAAGGGGCAATTAAAGTGCTCGCTGATGGTGTGTTTATTGGCACTGGTGAACGTAATCCTGATGGCCATTTAAAGTCAAAACGTGGCTTATCAAATCAGCAAGAAACAACAGCGTAAAGTTTAGCTTGTAGTTATTGCCGTAGCTGGTAGAATACGCCCGCTAATCGTTTTGGCTGAATTAGTGATCGGCTAAGACACCTTTTAAATTTTATTTTTGGAGTTACTATGTCACTAAGCAATCAAGAAAAGATCGATATCATCGCAAAATTCGCACGTGCAGAAGGCGACACTGGTTCACCTGAAGTACAAGTTGCACTTCTTACTTTTGATATCAACAAGCTTCAAGGTCACTTTGCTGATCACAAGCATGACTTCCACTCACGTCGTGGTCTGCTTCGTAAAGTAAGCACTCGCCGTAAACTGCTTGATTACCTTAAAGGTAAAGACATTGCACGTTATACTGCGTTAATCCAAGAACTTGGCCTACGTCGCTAAGAACTAGATTACATAGAAAGGAGCTTTATAGCTCCTTTTTTTGTGCCTGAAATTTCTCACTCTCTCTGTCCACAACAATTAATTCTCTTGAAATATCAAATAAAAGCCACATAGTTAGTGACAGCAAAGCACACTTTTTAGCGCGCCTATTATCACCACTTTTATCTAGGGACTAAGCTCGCAATTTTGCATTACTTTGTTATATACTATGCGCGTAGATAAAAAGGTTTATCTACGCTTATTCACATCATTGCCAATTGTAGTACTTAATTGATTTCCAACTGAATACAATTATGTACTGTAATTGGTACTTTGATGGCAACTTATTAGAACACATTTAAGGAACATTTTAAGTGCAAGCAATTATTAAAGAATTTCAACTAGGTCAACATACAGTTACCCTAGAAACCGGTGCAATCGCTCGTCAAGCAGACGGCGCAGTACTAGCAAGTATTGGCGACACATCAGTATTAGTTACTGTTGTTGGTAAGCGTGAAGCACAACCGGGCCAAGATTTTTTCCCACTAACAGTTAACTACCAAGAGCGTATGTACGCTGCAGGTCGTATCCCTGGTGGTTTCTTAAAGCGTGAAGGTCGTCCAAACGACGGTGAAACACTTATTGCACGTCTTATTGACCGTCCAATTCGTCCACTTTTCCCAAATGGTTTTGTAAACGAAGTACAAGTTATTGCTACTGTTGTTTCTGTTAACCCTGAAATTCAACCTGATATGGTTGCGATGATCGGTACTTCAGCAGCACTTGCTATCTCTGGTATCCCATTCAGTGGTCCAATTGGTGCAGCGCGCGTTGGTTACATCAACGGCGAATACGTACTTAACCCAACGTTAAAAGAGCTTGAAGAAAGCCAACTTGATTTAGTTGTTGCTGGTACTGATAACGCAGTACTTATGGTTGAATCAGAAGCTGACGTACTTGCAGAAGACGTTATGCTAGGTGCGGTTGTATATGGTCATGAGCAATCTCAAGCTATCATCAACGCAATCAACGAATTCAAAGCAGAAGCTGGCAAACCTACATGGGATTGGGCAGCACCTGAAAAGAACGTTGCTTTAGAAGATAAAGTAGCAGCAATCGCAGCTGATAAAGTAGGCGAAGCTTACCGCATCACTGATAAAGTGGCTCGTAAAGAAGCACTTGGCGTAGCTAAAGACGAAGTTGTTGCTGTATTAACAGCTGAGCTTGCTGAAGGCGAGTCACTAGACAAGCAAGAAGTTGGCAAAGTATTTGGTTCTCTTGAGAAGAAAATCGTACGTGGGCGCATCACTGCTGGCGAAAAACGTATCGATGGTCGTGAACCAGATATGATCCGTGCACTTGACGTAATGACTGGCGTATTGCCACGTACTCACGGTTCTGCAATCTTTACGCGTGGTGAAACACAAGCACTGGTAACAGCTACACTTGGTACAGAACGTGATTCACAGTTAATCGATGATTTAACTGGGACACATAAAAACCACTTTATGCTTAACTATAACTTCCCTCCGTTCTGCGTAGGTGAAACTGGTTTTGTAGGTTCTCCTAAGCGTCGTGAAATCGGCCACGGTAACCTAGCTAAGCGCGGTATCCAAGCTGTAATGCCTACATTGACTGAGTTCCCTTACTCAATCCGTGTTGTATCTGAGATCACTGAATCAAATGGTTCATCTTCAATGGCATCAGTATGTGGTACTTCACTTGCACTTATGAATGCGGGTGTGCCAATTAAAGCGTCTGTTGCGGGTATCGCGATGGGTCTAGTTAAAGAAGACGAAAAATTCGTAGTTCTTTCTGACATCTTAGGTGATGAAGATCACTTAGGTGACATGGACTTTAAAGTAGCTGGTACTGCTGCAGGTATCACTGCACTACAGATGGATATCAAGATTGAAGGTATCACTCAAGAAATCATGCAAATTGCGCTTAAACAAGCAAAAGCTGCACGTTTACACATCTTAGGTGTGATGGACGAAGCGATTTCTGCTCCATCTGAAGAGCTTTCAATGTTTGCTCCACGTATCTACACTATGAAGATACCACAGAAGAAAATCGCAGAAGTTATCGGTAAAGGCGGCGCAACTATTCGTCAACTTACTGAAGAAACAGGTACTACGATTGAAATCGGTGATGACGGTACAATCAAAATTGCAGCAACAGACGGTGAAAGCGCAGCAAATGCAATCAGCCGCATTGAGCAATTAACAGCTGAACTAGAAGTAGGTACTATCTACGAAGGTAAAGTTGTACGTATCGTTGATTTCGGTGCGTTTGTAAACATTCTTCCTGGTAAAGATGGCCTAGTGCATATCTCTCAGATCAGTACTGAGCGCGTAAATAACGTGACAGATCACCTATCTGAAGGTCAAGAAGTTAAAGTTAAAGTACTAGAAGTAGACCGTCAAGGTCGTGTACGTTTAAGTATCAAAGAAGCAATGGAATCAGCAGCTGCCGCAGCTGATGCACCAACTGACGCTTAATTGTTGATATTTAATCCAGATATTCTCTGGATAATATAAAAAGGGGCTGTATAGCCTCTTTTTTTATGCTTTAATGAAACCTCTTTGGATAGCACTTGTCCTATCAGTTTGCTACTTATCTTGGTATAAAGGATTTTAATGATACTTAAACACATAGCCTTGGCATCGTTTGCTATTCTGTCTTTAAGCGCCTGTCAATCTACTTCGCAAGCACAACCGACTGCGATTGTGAATGTGCCTTTCACTGCGCCTTTAGCGTCTGATTTTCGTAGTGAAATAGCGATAGCTCGTTATTCTGAATTATTAAATCGTGCTGATCTAGCGCCAGATCAACAAGCAAAATTATTTTATGACCGTGGCGTATTATTTGATAGTTTAGGTATGTCTACCTTGGCGCGGATTGATTTTAATCGTGCTGTGCAATTGAAGCCCGATTTAGCCGAAGTGTATAACTTTTTAGGTATTCACCATACCTTGATGCAACAATTTGAAAAAGCCTATGAATTTTTTGATTCAGCGTTAGAACTCAATGAGCAACACGAATATGCCTACTTAAATCGTGGTATTGCTCTTTACTATGGCGATAGAGCAAATCTTGCAGCAGCTGATCTTAAAGAGTTTTTATCTCGTTCGCCAAGTGATCCTTACCGGGTGTTATGGCTTTATCTAGCGCAAGCAAGCGCTGATCCTGTGCAAGCTTTAGCAAACTTAAAAAGCAATGCACAAGGGCTGGATGATAGCCAATGGGCGTATAGTTTAATATCACTTTATTTGGGCGATATGAGCGAGCAGAGCTTTTTAACAAGTCTTGCCGATGGTGTTAAAACTGAACAAGAATATGCGCAGCGGCTATGCGAAGCTTACTTTTATTTAGCTAAAATATATCAAGCTAAAGGGCTTGATTATCAAGCCGCAGATTTCTTTCGTTTAGCACTTGCCACCAATGTGCATGAGTTTGTGGAATATAAATATGCCCGTTTAGAGCTTGAGTTAATGGCTGGTGAAAACGACAGTTAAATTATTTATTAGCGTTGTTGTTATGCTGAGTTTGGGATATTTACCAGGCTCAGTTAATCAGCATCGCGATATTGCCTTTTGGCATGTAAAACATACCCCAGATTCTATTCTTATTAGTTATTATCGTTTTATTGACGATTTTAATGCTCAGCTTAATTCATTGACTGATGCTACCTTATACTTATTAGCTATAAATGCTGTTACGGATGCACAATTTGCTTGGGCACTGCGGTTACTAACAAATGATCAGGCACAATCGGCTTTACCTTTTTGGCGTGTCAGCGTGGCTCAGCAAAGTGTTGATAAGCGCCGCAGACTCAGTGCATTGTTACTGCAATCAGAACGTTGGGATGATTTAACATCACTGGCAGAGCAACACCTGTTGCCTGCAAGTCATGCGGCAGAACAATTAAAATTACACCATGGCGCCACACCGGCGAGTATTGACCAAAGCTTTGCCAGTCATGAGGGATTTTTATTATCCTTTTCACAGCTGCAAGCGCAACCGCAGTGTCAGTTTAATGTGTTGATGATGACAGATCATCGCCAAGGTTTAGCAAAACTTAATGCATTTAAAATTCGTTATCAACAACACCCCCAACCGAGCTCAGGCAGCTTTTGTTTTAGTAAGCCTATTTATTTAGGGGACTCCATAAACTGCCAACAACAGCCGCAACATGCCGCTAAATGTGATTGGCAGCCTTTAGCTCACAATAAAGCTTGGCCAACGGGCTTTGATTTTATAGTGATGATGACCGCAACTGGCTCAGGCAATGTGCAAGGTGGCATAATGCACTTAAACTCGGCGAGTTATTACGGTTTATTTTTACATGAGCTGATGCACTTTAACGGCTTTGAAGATGAGTATCCGTTACCCGCAGCGAAGCAGGCGTGGCTATGTAATCAAAAAGGCTTGGTGGCGCCGAACCTTTTTATTGCCAATGATCTTACACCACCGGCTGGCTGGCAGCTAAGTGATAGCTGTCAAACACCAATTAAAGCATATAAACCAAGTCATAACTGGTCAATAATGCAATATCAACAAATCCCTTTGTCAGTGTATTATCAACAATTATGGTTGCAACAAATTACTGATCCGAGCTATCAACCACTACGATTTAGCGACTATTTTCAGCAATTTAAAGCACCTATGAACTTTATAAACAAAATGACAAAAAAAAATATTGAGGGATAAAGTTGTAAATAATATGCTGTCAGCACTAAAATAGTACAAAATAACAGCAGGTAGAAGGGCTTACTATAGACAAAATCGTCGCTGATCAGTATAACTATATACCTATAAAGCGTTTATTGAAGCTAAAATTAAAACCATCCGAAATGACCAGTACTAAACTAAAACTAACTAGCAGTGTATTGATACTCTTATGACTTCAAAAGGTTTCTCTCTATGACTTTGCTCTGGATACCCCTGTTATCCTTAATTGGCAGTGTTATTTCTTCCTGCACCGGCAAATTGACTCGTAATCAATCTACGAGCTTAACTATGCTAGCGCCTTTATGCGCCTTAGCAATTGCGATTTATCACACGCCAGCGGTTTTAGCGGGTGAGACAATTCGCTTTACCACACAATGGATACCAGCGCTGGGTATGGAGCTGGCTTTTCGCCTAGATGGCTTAAGCTTATTGTTTATCTTTATGATCTTAGGGATCGGGTTGCTGGTTATTTTTTATACCCGTTATTACCTAAGTAATAATGACTCGATGCCAAAATTATACTGTTACTTAATGCTGTTTATGACTGCAATGCTCGGTATTGTGATGTCGAATAACGTGATTCAACTATGGCTGTTTTGGGAATTAACCAGTATTAGCTCATTTTTGTTAATCAGTTTTTGGTGGCATAAATCAGAGGCCCGTAAAGGGGCACGTATGGCATTAGCAGTCACTGGAGCAGGCGGATTAGCTCTACTAGGCGGCTTACTTCTGCTTGGTGATATTGTTGGTAGCTATGATCTAGACGTTATTTTAGCTAGCAAAACATTGATCCAGTCACATGACTTATACGAAGTTGCATTAGTGTTGGTATTGCTAGGTGCATTTACTAAATCAGCTCAATTCCCATTTCATTTCTGGTTACCGCACGCAATGGCAGCCCCAACGCCAGTGAGTGCCTATTTGCATTCAGCGACTATGGTAAAAGCCGGTATCTTCCTACTTGCACGTTTTTATCCAGCGTTAGCTGGAACAGATATCTGGTTTATTTTGGTTGCCATGACCGGCTTAACAACGTTATTGGTCGGCGCCTACATCGCTTTATTTAAGCATGATTTAAAAGGGCTGCTGGCGTATTCAACCATTAGCCATTTAGGTTTGATCACTTTATTACTTGGGTTAGATACTGAACTTGCCACAGTAGCGGCAATATTTCATATTATTAACCATGCAACGTTTAAAGCGTCATTATTTATGGCCACCGGTATTATTGATCATGAAACTGGTACGCGAGATATGCGTAAGCTCAATGGTATGTGGCGATTTATGCCTTATACAGCGACACTGGCAATGGTTGCGGCGGCGGCAATGGCTGGGGTGCCGCTATTAAATGGTTTCTTGTCAAAAGAAATGTTTTTTGCAGAAACCTTACATCAACAAATACTAGGTTCTATGTCGTGGCTTATTCCTGTATTAGCAACTCTAGCGGCTGCTTTTTCTGTGGCATATTCGGCACGCTTTATTCACGATGTATTCTTTAATGGCGACCCAATCAATTTACCAAAAACACCGCATGAGCCTCCTCGCTATATGCGTGTGCCAATCGAAATACTCGTTGTGTTGTGTTTACTAGTCGGTATGTTTCCAAACTTTGTGGTTGATGGTATTTTGTCAGCGGCGTCGCTAGCAGTTCTTGGGGAAGCGACACCACAGTTTAAACTGTCAATTTGGCATGGTTTTAATTTACCATTGCTTATGAGTGCGATGGCTGTCGTGGGCGGTGTATTTATATATATTCAGCGTAAGCACTTATTTAAGTTTCAAGCATCACTACCTCCATTAAATGCTAAAAAAACCTTTGAGCGGTTTGTCTATGCGATCATTAAGTGGAGTCAAGAAAAAATCAGCAGCACCGAAAATGGTTCTCTGCAACGTTACATTGTTGTGATGTTGGGGGTCGTATTGTTGTGTGCTGGTTGGCCATTGTTTGAAATGAACGCTTTGGCGGGTACTGCGCCACGTACGCCGATCGATTTTCATAATGCCATTGGTGCAGGTTTAATGATCATCGGTGCCATTAGCACTGTGATTTGGCATCGCTCACGGATGGTATCGTTATTGATGATATCAATCGTAGGGTTAATGGTTTCAGTGGCATTTACTCGCTTCTCAGCGCCCGATTTAGCGCTTACACAGTTAACCGTAGAGGTAGTGACAGTCATTTTATTAATGCTGGCATTATTCTTCTTACCGCAACGCACACCTAAAGAGTCGAGTTCATTACGTATTTTACGTGATTTAGGGATTGCCTCAGCAGTGGGGGTGGTTATTGCCAGTATTTGCTATGCATTATTAACGCGTCCGCTTGAGTCAATTTCAGATTTCTTTATCGCCAATGCAAAAACTGGCGGAGGCGGTACCAACGTCGTAAACGTTATTTTGGTTGATTTCAGGGGCTTTGATACCCTAGGGGAAATCACGGTACTGGGGATTGCAGCATTAGGTATTTATAAAGTATTAACTAATTTACCATTGTTTATGCCAGCCAGTGACAGTGAAGGTCGCCCTTGGGCGCGAGAACGTCATCCTCTGTTATTAGCCAGTATTTCACAAAGTTTATTGCCATTGGCGTTATTAGTCTCTGCGTATATCTTTTTGCGCGGTCATAACTTACCTGGTGGGGGCTTTATTGCCGGGTTAGTCACTGCAATTGCCTTTATTTTGCAGTATATGGCTCATGGTTCAATTTGGATCTCTGAGCGCTTTGATGTGAACTATCGAAAGATCATTGCCTCGGGTATCGCCATTGCAATGTTAACAGGGCTAGGAAGTTGGGCATTTGGACGACCGTTTTTAACCACTTGGTTTGAATATTTTGATGTGCCATTTATCGGCAAAGTAGAACTGGCCAGTGCCATCGTATTTGATTTAGGTGTTTACATGACCGTAGTCGGCGCGACCTTAATGATACTCGCAAGCCTAGGTAAGTTAACCGCAGATACACCTAAGAAAGAGGTAAATATTTAATGGAACTGTTATACGCATCATGCGTTGGTGTACTGGTGACTTGTGGGGTGTACTTGATCCTAAGAGCACGGACTTTTCCGGTAGTATTAGGGTTAACGATGCTGTCATATGCAGTGAACTTATTTTTATTCTCTGCGGGGCGCTTAACTATTAATAAAGCCGTCGTGCTTGGTACCGGCACTGACTATGCCGATCCGCTGCCGCAAGCGTTGGTACTGACAGCTATTGTAATTGGTTTTGCAATGACCGCCTTTGTCGTGATTTTGGCAATTCGTGGTCGTGCTGATTTAGGCAATGATCATGTAGATGGTCACTTAGGTAAAATTGAACACAAGGAGCACAAATGATCCAGCATCTAGCTTCTTGGCCAATTTTATTACCTATGCTTGCCGGCATTATTTTACTGTTACCTCCCTGTGGGAAAAGTATTCCTATTCGTCGTGTTGCCTCTGTAGTCATGGCATTATTAAACACTTTCGTCAGTGCGCTATTATTATGGCAAGTTTTCCAGTCAGGCATTATTGTGTATGCCATCGGCGGCTGGCAAGCCCCATTTGGGATCGTGCTGGTTGCTGATTTAGTGTCAGTCCTACTGGTGTTACTAACGTCATTTCTAGGTTTGGCTGTTACTGTGTACAGCTGTATGGGAGATGATGAAAAAGGGGGCTTTTTTCATCCTTTAGTACACTTTTTGGTACTGGGTGTTAACGGTGCGTTTTTAACAGGGGATTTATTCAACCTGTTTGTATTTTTTGAAGTGCTGTTAATTGCTTCCTACTCATTACTAATGCATGACGGTGATAAACACAAAACGCGATCAGCCATTCAATACGTGAGTTTAAACCTGATTGGATCGAGTGTTTTTTTGATTGCACTGGGTATTTTATATGGTGTATTAGGCACCTTGAATATTGCCGATATGGCACAAAAAGTGTCGCAGTTACAGTGCGATGACGTCTACCTTGCAAAAATTGGTGGGTTATTACTGCTGGTTGTTTTTGCGCTAAAAGGCGCATTGTTACCACTGCACTTATGGTTACCCAATACTTACGCTAGTGCAATGCCTGTGGTGGCAGCATTATTCGCAATTATGACTAAAGTGGGTGTATACGCAATGCTGCGTGTCTATACCGTTATCTTTGGTGATGAAGCAGGACAACTTGCACACATGGCACAACCATGGTTGTGGGGCTTGGCCGTTGCAACTATTATAGTTGGCTCCATTGGTGTTGTTGCCGCGCAAGATTTACGTAAGCTCACTGCTAATTTAGTGATTGTATCGGTGGGGACGTTAGTCGCCTTAGTCGCATTACAAAACATTAATGCCACAGCGGCGCTGTTGTATTACTTAGTGCATTCAACCTTAGTGTGCGCGGCCTTATTTTTAGTGGCCGACCTAATTGCTCATCAGCGTGGTAAAGTTGCGGATCGTTTTGCGCCAGGACGCGGCGTAGCGCAACCATACTTATTAGGCACGTGCTTTATTATTGCTGCTTTAGCTGTAGTCGGCATGCCACCACTGTCAGGGTTTATTGGTAAAGTGTGGATTTTAAAAACCACCTTAGATAGCGAAAAAGCATTGCTATTTTGGCCTGTTTACTTGCTTGCCAGCTTTGCATTATTGGTCGCATTATCTCGAGCGGGTACTACCTTGTTTTGGGAACGCAAACACCAAGACAGTGAACCGACTGAAGGAGTAAAAGCGCATCCATTGCAGGTCACGGCAATAATTGCTTTATTAGTTTGTTCGCCTTTGTTAGTGATCTTTGGCGGCGCAGTAAGTGAATATATGATTGCTGCTGCTACGCAATTGCATGATATTACCGGTGGTATCAATACGGTACTTGGAGGGGGCTTATAATGCGTTTAGAATCACGTTTTCGTTGGTTACCAACACCTTTTCGCAGTGCATTATTGTTTGTCGTATGGCTGCTACTTAATAACAGCGTATCGGCAGGTCATATAGTGTTGGCTGTGATATTCGCTATTTTAATTCCTTTAGTCAGTTTTCCATTTCGCGAACCACAACCGCTTATTATTAAGCCCGGTTTAGCGCTAAAGCAGTTAATCATCGTGATGTACGACATTATTACCGCCAATATGCAAGTCGCATTGCTTATTCTTGGGCCAGTTAAAAAACTGCGTCCCGCGTTTGTAAAAGTACCAATAGAGCTCAGTCATGCTATGCCTATCACTATTTTGGCAAGCACAGTATCGCTCACACCGGGCACCGTAAGTGCAGAGGTATATCCGATACCTGAATCTCTCGCTGAGGGTGAGCAACCAACGCAGCGTTATTTGCTTATTCATGTATTAGATTTAGATGACGAACAAGCATTGATCGACACCATTAAACAACGTTACGAAGCACCTCTTAAGGAGATATTTCAATGTTAGAAACGGTCTTTTTAATTGTTTTTGCAATGATTGGTTTATCGTTACTGCTTAACTTATGGCGTTTGGTGGTAGGCCCTTCTGTACCTGACCGCATTTTAGCGCTAGATACTATGTATATTAATACCATAGCGTTAATTATTTTATACGGTATGAGTATGGGCACAGGGTTGTATTTTGAAGCTGCACTGTTAATCGCGATGCTTGGCTTTGTAAGTACAGTAGCGGTATGTAAGTACTTGTTACGTGGCGACATCATCGAATAAAGGGTAATAACATGATCAGTGAATGGATAGTTTCTATATTATTATTAATCGGTGGTGCATTTATATTAATAGGCTCGATAGGCCTTATCAAAATGCCGGACTTTTTTATGCGTCTGCATGGTCCTACAAAAGCTACAACCCTTGGCATGGCTGGAATGCTAATCGCCGCGATGATATTTTTTAGCAACACGCAAGATGGCGTTAGTGTCAAAGAATTATTGATCTCAATTTTCTTATTGATCACCGCACCGATCAGCGGTTACATGCTAATAAAATCAGCAATCCACCATAAACTAAAAGCTAAAGACGGCACCAAAGGTTTGGATAACATCGAAGACGATTAATTTTTTGAAGATTGAAGATTAATATCAGCCCGTTAAGTTACTTTAACGGGCTTTTTATTAACGGTTTTTATTTGTACACTCAAACCTATCATCAACTTCCATCACTTATAAATGCTAAAACATAAAAAACTTATTATCGCGTGCTTGCTGATATTATTGCCGTTGCTAGATAGTTTATTTATACCAACGGCTTTTGGGCTGCAATGGCATAATGCAAAAAGCATGTATTTACTCAGTGCTTATATGATGCCGATTAAATTAATATTGGTGACTATCGGTGGCTTTTTGTTAGCAAGCCACGGTCATCCCCATCATGACGAGCCCCGAGTTTGGTATGCTAAATTATTTGATATCAGCTTTTTTATATTGGCAGGGATCCAATTTATTGTCCTAGCAATCATTAGTGCATTGTATCTAGTGCTTGGCACTCAAGCCGACGACTACCGGCAACAGGGGAATATTAGTGTGTATACCTCGGATGTTGGCGCGTTTGGCAAAGCAACGCATTATTTTTCTTATCAATGCACTGATAAAAATGGCTTTTATAGTTTAACACCGATAGCCACCCTCGATTGGTTAGGGTCGTTCACATTTAGTGAAAAAGCGAATACCTTAATCATCAAGCATGACGATCACAGTGGTAAAGGCGAACAAATTAAACCAATAGATATCAGTGGATTTGGCTGTAATGTGTTAAGTTTTAAACGGTAAGCTTTAAGTTGCTCTGAGCTAAATTTAATATCAGCATGATAAATTTATATTATTTGCGTTTGTAGGTTTACTGTACGAGGTTAATAAGCGAATGATTGTATTTTAGATACTAAAGGAAGCTTTTTATATGGCTAAAAAAGAGTTGATCGACCAAGATGGACAAGTCGACTTTGGTATTTTTCCAGATGGAGTAGATGACATCAATTACTTGGATTTTGACCTGCGTAGTACTATGGGTAAATCCAGAAGTACGCTTTTTAAAAAGTTAAGCTTTAATCAATTTCAATTTATTAGTTTGAGTTGCGAGCAGTTAATTATTGGTTTAGCGATCGTTGATTTAAAAATTGCGAGTCACTGTTTTGTATATGTATACGACCCACAAACGACAGAATTCGATGAAGTCAGTTTTATCAGCTTACTGGCTTTAAATACGTGTATTGATAGCACACCAAACACCGGGCAAGCGACTTTTCGAAAAGGGCGTAACAGCGTAACTATTAATACAACCGCTAAGCCGCAAATACGCTCGGTAGAGGTAAATTTAAAGTCCGGGCTGAAAATTAGTGCCTGTATTGATGAATCGATAAATTATAACCCGCTTGCGGTGTGTGTTCGTGCCGGTTTTACAGGCTTTCATTTTACCCAAAAAACTGCCGCATTACCCTGTACTGGAACACTTCAGTGGCGTGGTAACAAATATGTATTTGAAGAGCTTAAAGTACTGGCAAGTGTTGATTGGAGCGCGGGTTTCATGCGTCGCGAAACCTTTTGGAACTGGGGGAGTTTAGCCTGCACATTAGCTGATGGCCGCCGCTTAGGTTTAAATTTAAGTGCGGGGGTTATTGAAACAGGTTTTACCGAAAACGCCTTGTGGCTCGATGGCACGTTTTATAAAATTGATATGGTCGATTTTCAATTTGAGCGCTATGGTAATGCTAAAGCAACGAGTAAATGGCGGCTGCGTTCAAACGACGGTATCATCAATTTATACTTCGAACCCGCAGGTAAACGCCAAGATAAAACCAACTTAATTATTATCGCGACTAACTTCACTCAACACTTCGGCCGTTACTATGGTGAAATAACTCTTGCAGACGAAGTTATCACACTTAACGGCGAATGGGGATTTACCGAAGACCACTATGCGAAGTGGTAAAGAGTACTTAATACCAATCGATTTAAATATTTAACCATTCTAGCGAGCTAAATAAAGCGCTAACTGCGTTATAATTTTTTCAAGTAGAACAACTGCATGTCAAAATTTATGCCTTGTTATCACTGCATTTATCTGTAGTTATAAATGGTCAGTAACTTTACACGATTGGTATAACCTGACTATCGTTTAAAAATGAACTTAACATCTATCCTAAGATCAGCTCGTTGCCGCGCCACTAAATTCAATCGATTTGATCAACGACTATAGTGCTTAATACACTGCGTGATAAACCAAATCGAATCTTGTATTAGGTAAACACCGACAGCACCCAACGTGAGTAAAGTCGCGGCAGCTTGCAACAGCAAATGCTGCGACACATGCTTCGCCAGCAAGCCGTTGTTAAGGTAACTCCCCAGCAGTGAGCCAAGTCCCAAAAAAATCTCACTATAACCAAATTGCTCAGGCGTGAACCCCAGCGCTGCGAAATTAAATCTACCCAGTTGGTAATAAGAAAAAAGGGAAATGTTGTAAAGTGCCACCAACAATTACCACTGACATTTTTTAACTAACTCAAACCAAGAACGAGTAAACTTTTTAGGGGGGATTTTCTTTGGTGGTGCGATAGGGACTTCGAGCTTTTTAGCAAAGTAACGGTGTACAAAGGTTTTCATTTGATCGCTTTCTAATTGCTCGTAAGCTATTTGCAATTTTGCTTTGTCCTTTCGGCTAACATAATTTCCTTTAAGTTTTTTAAAACGCATTTCCAGCCACAGTAATAAAGCTTGTTTAGCCTCATTGGGAAAGGCATGGGTTAAAGTGGATGTGGGTCCGTATAATCTTTCAAAGTTTATTGTTTGATCTTGGATCAAAAATACCATTAACAGATTTAATCCTGCAGAAATTTGTCCCGCTCGCTTGTCAATAATTTGATAACGGCTTAAGGCACTACGAAAATAATGTTCAGCTTCTGGGATTTTATTCTCATCAAGTGCCAAATAGCCCAAGTTACTTTCTATCATGGCGACAACGTTAGGGAGGTTTAAACGCACCGTGAAATTATAGCTTTCGGCATATAGGTTACGCGCTTCGTCATTGTTATTTTGCCATAGCGACCAGTGCCATACTGTTGGTAAGCGTCAAGCGTTGACGATCATTTTCAGCGTATTTATAACCACATTGAAAACTTAGTTGGGCATCGTCTAAATACTCTGCATAGCGTAGCCAAATACCTAACGCACTCATAATAGACGTTATTCTCTTTTTGAAATAAGGGGCTTGCTGCTGACTAAATATCGCATCTACAGACTGATGAAGGCGGTCAAATTGGCTGGTCG
Source organism: Pseudoalteromonas sp. SR45-6 (assembly GCF_014163545.1). Taxonomy (NCBI): domain Bacteria; kingdom Pseudomonadati; phylum Pseudomonadota; class Gammaproteobacteria; order Alteromonadales; family Pseudoalteromonadaceae; genus Pseudoalteromonas; species Pseudoalteromonas sp. SR45-6. Next base: position 5,178 of record NZ_JACJDM010000065.1, on the reverse strand, counting down.
GAACGGCTGCTCGGGCGTTAATAAGATGCCAACGAATAAATAACTCAGGTAAAACTTTATCGATATCGTCAAGATTTTCAAGAATAATAATAGATTGCGCTGGGTTGACCACAAGGTAGTCTTCAGCTTCGTTTAACTTATTTTCAAAAGTGCTTAGTTCAGTAGCAAAAGCTTGCTGAAAACCAAGTAACAGGAACCAACATATAACGAAAAGCCGTAACAACTTGATCTCAATTACTTAATGATGTAATTGATAATTATAGTTGCCGCAGTCATACAAATCAAAGCTAATAAACCAGAATAAGTTCTTAGCTATCAAGTATGTTGTATTTAAAGGTGATATTTATCATAAAAGAGAAAATAACACAGATAGAAAAAGCCCTAGATCTATATAGATTTAGGGCTTTCATTTATTTACTGTTAATGTCAATCAGCTTATCGTTTAGAACTTTTCAGCTCTCTATTATTCGTCTATCGATCTCAATAATGCATTAATCCCTACTTTTTCGCGGGTTTGCTGATCTACTTTTTTCACGATAATTGCAGCGTATAAGCTGTGAGTACCGTCTTTTGATGGCAGTGCGCCTGGAACAACCACAGCACCTGCTGGTACGCGGCCGTAGTGGATCTCGCCAGTTTCGCGGTCGTAAATGCGAGTACTTTGGCTGATGTAAACACCCATTGAAATAACAGCGCCTTCTTCAACGATCACGCCTTCTACAATTTCAGAGCGTGCACCAATAAAACAGTTATCTTCAATGATAGTAGGATTGGCTTGTAATGGCTCTAAAACGCCACCTATGCCAACACCTCCTGACAAGTGTACGTCCTTACCAATTTGTGCACACGAGCCTACAGTGGCCCATGTATCAACCATAGTGCCATCATCAACGTAAGCACCAATGTTTACATATGATGGCATCAATACTACATTTTTACCGACAAAGCTGCCTTTACGGGCAACAGCGTTTGGTACAACGCGCATGCCACCTTGCTGAAATTGCTCCGGTGTATAGTCGCTAAATTTCAGTGGTACTTTGTCATAAAACTGGTTTACGCCGTCGTTCATTGGTTGATTGTCACGAATACGAAACGACAGTAACACGGCTTTTTTTAGCCATTGATGGACAACCCACTCACCACTGATTTTTTCAGCAACGCGTGCGGCACCACTATCAAGTAGCTCAAGTACATCGATTATGGCTTGTTTTACATCACTAGGTACTGTGCTCGGGCTGATGCTATCACGGTTATCCCAGGCGTTTTCAATGGTGGTTTTTAAATCTGACATAAGATCCTCTTATTCGGTTTCTGCGTTGAGTTTTTTACGCAATGCTTGATGAATTTTTGCTTGTTCTTCGTCGGTAAGAGCTTGGTATTCGTTATTCGATACCACGAAGAAATCTTCTGCACGTTCACCTACGGTGGTGATCCGCGCGGCGTGTATATGTAATAAATGGGCTTGAAACACTTCGGCAATTTTGGTTAATAAGCCAGGAATATCTACCGCTTGAATTTCGATTAAGCTGCGGTCTTTACGCGGGTGAGGGCGCAGGATAATTTTTGGTTTAATATTAAAATCTTTAAAGCGTTGTGAGCGATTCTTTTTAAAGCGAATTTTCTTTTTCGGATCAGCAAGCGCTTGATCAAGGCCGCGTTTGATTGACTGCGCTTGAGCGCTGGCAATCGGGTCGCCACTGACTTCAAGTACTACAAAGCTAAACAGCACATAGCCGTCGCGAGTGGTGAGCACTTGAGCATGTTGAATTTGCGCTTTTTTAGAGCCGATCACACTTACTAAACGGGCAAATAAACCGCCGGAGTAGGGGCTATAAACAAAAATCTGTGTACCGCCGTGCATGGCTGTATTTGATACCGCAACACTGGGTTGGCTTAAATCAACGCAGTTTAGTAAATGTTCGGTGTGCCATGATAGTTGTTGTTCACTAAAGGCCGTAAAGTAATTTGCTTTAAAACGGCTCCAAATTAAATCAATCTGATTTTCATCATAGCCATTGTTGATTAACCGTTGTTTGGCTTGATGCTTTTTATCGCGAATTTGGTCGCGCTGATCCATAGGATTTTCAAGGCCTAACCGTAACGCCCTTTGAGTATGCAGGTAAAGCTCACGCAACAAGGTGTTTTTCCAATCATTCCACAAGTTGTCGTTAGTGGCGCGAATATCTGCGACGGTTAAGCAGTATAGGTAATCAAGTTGTCGTTCGGTTTTAACTCGAGTAGCAAAGTCTTTGATCACATCTGGGTCATTAATATCTTTGCGCTGTGCAGTTACAGACATAAGTAAATGGTTACTAACTAGCCAAGCAATCAATTTGCCATCGGAAGTTGAAAAACGATGTAATTTGGCAAAAGCAATGGCATCAACAGCACCGAGTTCTGAGTGATCGCCGCCACGGCCTTTGGCAATGTCATGGAAGATGCCTGCTAAATACAGTAGCTCGGGCTTGTCCATGCGGGTGACTATTTCACAACAAATAGGAAACTCACTGACGTTTGCTTTATCAAAATATTGATAAATGTTATTGATCAACTTATGAGTATGTTCATCCACAGTATAAGCGTGAAATAAGTCAAATTGCATCTGTCCAAAAATGTTTCGCCACTGGGGTAAATAAGCGGCAAGCATGCCGTGCTTGTGCATTAAAGTAAATGCACGGCCCATGCCGTTAGGGTGTTTAATTAGCCGTAAAAAGGCTTCACGACAGGCGGCATAATCTTGCAAATCTCCTAACAGACGACGGCGCACTTGGCGGATGGTACGGATAGTACTTGGGTAAATATGGGTAATTTCAGGGTTATCGGCAATGTGTTCGAACAATACAAATAGTTGATCACGGCGAAAGAACACGGACGGATTTTTTACCCTAATTTGATGGCCAACACGTTCGAAATTACGATCGAGTTCAACCACTGCTTGTTCGTTACTTTCCGGTAAAATGCTTTGTTCAAAATATGATAACAACATTTGATTTAGCTCACGGACCCGGCTCATGATCCTAAATAATCGCTTCATCATCCGCTCAACTGAGGCTTTACCATCGCTACCAAAGCCAAGTAAATCAGCAGCCAGTGGTTGATGATCAAATAACAACCGGTTCTCAGAGCGTCCAGCCGCTAAATGCAGCGCAAAACGGATATTCCAGAGATTTTCTAAACACTCCAACAGCTCTTGGTATTCTTCATGAGTGAGATAGCCGTGGCTAATAAGCTCTTGTAAGGTTTCGGCTCTAAAATGTTTTTTAGCAACCCAAATGATGGTTTGCAGATCTCGCAGGCCACCGGGATTTTCTTTGATATTTGGTTCGAGGTTGTATGCTGTACCGTGACATTTTTTATGACGCAGTTGTTGCTCATGTACTTTTGCTAAAAAGAATTCGTCAGAGTGCCATACAGGCGTATCAAGAATATGCTCTTTGAGTTTTTCATATTCAATGTGATTACCGAACAGTAGTCGACTTTCAAGCAAGCTAGTGGCAAAAGTTACGTCGGCACGTTTTTGCTCAATCGCTTGCTCAATGGTACGCACACTGTGGCCAATTTCTAAATTAAGATCCCATAGCATGGTCACAAATTGGCCGATTTTTTCACACACTGCATCACTAGGTTGCTCAGTAACTAGCAGTAAAAAATCGATATCTGAATAGGGGTGCAGCTCACCGCGACCGTAACCGCCAACGGCGATCAAGGCTAAATCTGGCTCATGGGCTAAATCATAAACATGAAACAGTTTAATCAGTAAGCGGTCGATAAACTCAGCCCGGGCATTAATCAAATTACCGACTGGCTGTTTTGAAAACTCGTTTTGTAACCATTTATAAAAATAAGTAGAACAATCGCGGTAATCGGTTAATTGCTCAGCATCGCTGAGCAATTTTTTAACTTTATTGGGTAATGCCACCTAGGCTCCGTATTATCTTAATAGCAGAAACAATTAGTAATGACCGTTTTTACACTAAATTAGCAAAAAATGCGAGAAATGAACACATTGTAATTATAACAAATTCTTGAGTAAAAAGTTGCAACGTTAACTAATTTAAAGAAGGCAGATTACGATAGAAGATAAATTTTAATTGCAGAATTAATTTGTTCCTATTATAGTTTATTTGGTTTTTCTAATGTTAAGGAGTTTTACAGTGAAAAATTTATTTTTATTTTTATTTATATTTGCTAGTTTTTTTGTAGTCAAGCATGGGCTATTCTAGTTAAGGAAAGTGAACTGCAAGCATTTGGAGTCAATGAACAAAATAGTCAATATGTTTATAAAATTAATAGAAACCTTACGCATGAGGCAGTATATTTTTGTAAGGAAGACTCAGCAAGTTGTATAGATAAAATTAATGGAGAGCGTTATTTATTTAACTTGCAAAAAAATCAGATTAAAAAAATTCAAAATGCTGAGCTTATAGGCTTAAGTAAAGATGAGGAGGCATTATTTAGAGTATTCACTCTTTTATTTCGAGAGGAATATGAAAGAATTGAATCACTTCATGATCAAGAAATCTTTCAACGTTCTTTTCGCACAGAAACATCAGGGAGCTGCGGCACTCCAACACATTGGTCTGATCCATTGATCCCTGATTTTCATTATGGCCAAGCTTGCGCTATTCATGATCAATGTTACGGTACTTATACTAGTAAATCTCAATGTGACTTTAGGTTTTTGGAAAAAATGGAAAGGGCGAATTTTACTTTATTAGCTGAAATAAGAACTGACATATTAATAGATAGTCCTGTTACAGTAGCTGTTTATAAAGCTCTTTTAGATCAATTAGCCGATGGTTATTATGCAGCAGTTAAGAATAGTCAGAGTGCATTAATTGCCTATTGCCAAGGGAAACCCGCTGATTGTATTAATTTAAAAGGAGACTATAGTCAATTTATTAATAATGGCATAGATCCTTCAGTATGTGACTCTGGACAAAGTAGTTGTATCGGAGGAGGTGATGGCAACGGACCTGGTACCTTTCCATCTTGCTTAGTGCAAATGATGGTATGCACAGGTGGTGGTTGTAATTACTATACACAACCTTGTTTATAGTGTCGTTTGATAAGGAGTAATAAATGTTTTATGTCGCACTTATGATTATGTTGGTAGTGCTTGCTGGTGTTAGTTACAAACAAAGGGAAGCTAATTTTTTAAAGTTTAATATAATTATA
>NZ_JACJDM010000064.1:0-23298 GCF_014163545.1 Pseudoalteromonas sp. SR45-6 | reverse complement strand
CCGGAGTTAAATCCAATAGAGCAAGTATGGAGTTGGATACGGCAACACTGTTTATCTAATCGTGTGTTTAGTGGTTATGAAGAAATAGTCGAACAGGTTTCGCAAGCGTGGAATAAATTCATTTCAGTCCCAGATACGGTTAAAAGCATATGCTCTAGAGACTGGATAAAATTGACTTAATCTTTATGCAGATTGGTATTATTTAAAGAACTATAGTTGATAAAGAATCAAAAAATCGGCCACAATATAGATTATGACCGATTACTCTTTTTCGAAAAGGAAATTACAATCTTGCAAATCCCTTTTATATTACTAAAAAATATTAACTAACGGCTGCGTAAAAACAACCAAAACCGGGTAGGGTAAGGGTTTGTTTATCTAAGCTGCCATTGTGATGATTCAGTTCTGTATGTGGCACAATATCAGTGTGTTCAATGTTGAGGCTTGTAGGCTCTTGCGCTAGGTTAAATACGCACAACATAGTTTGGCCTGCAAAACGACGGTAAAAAGCTAACAATGGCTCAGGGGTATTAATAAATTCAATATCGCCTTCGAGTAAGATAGCTTGTTGCTTACGCCATGTCATAAAATGGCGGAACGCATTTAGAATCGAATCACTATCGCTATCTTGTTTGCTTACAGTCTGGTGTTTGTGGTTTTCGTCAACAGGTAACCAAGGTTTCGTTGCAGAAAATCCGGCCTGTTCACCGTCATCATTATGCCATGGCATAGGCGTACGACAGCCATCTCGGCCTTTAAAGTTTGGCCAAAAAGTTATCCCATATGGGTCTTGTAAGTCTTCAAACGCCACACTTGCTTCACCAAGACCTAGCTCTTCACCTTGGTACATACATACACTACCGCGCAATGAAGCGAGTAGGGCGGTAAGCATTTTACACTGCGCAGGGTTTACTTCACCATTGTTACTCCAACGACTAGCAACACGTTCTACATCATGGTTACTAAAGGCCCAGCAAGGCCAGCCTTCTGTCATTCGTTCTTCCAATGTCTTAACCGTTGTACGAATATACTCACTGCTATAATCATTGGTTAGTAGCTCAAAACTGTAACCCATATGCAGTTTATCGCCACCGGCGGTGTATTCAGCCATAGTAGCAAGTGAATCCTCGGATGATATTTCACCCAAAGACACGGTACCAGGATATTTGTCTAACAGGGTACGAATATCTTGCATAAAGCTAATATTTTCAGGTTGGGTATTATTATAATGGTGATACTGAAAAGCATACGGATTATCTTCGCTAAAACCACGGCCTTGGCGTTTTTCTGGCGGTTTAGCTGGGTTATCACGTAGCTGTGCATCGTGATAACAAAAGTTAATTGCATCTAGGCGAAAACCATCTACCCCTTTTTTAAGCCAAAACTCAACATTATCTAATACTGCTTGACGTACATCTGGATTATGAAAATTAAGATCCGGTTGTTCAGTAAAAAAGTTGTGTAAATAATACTGGCCACGACGCGGCTCCCATTGCCAAGCAGGGCCACCAAAAATTGAAAGCCAGTTGTTTGGCTGGGTGCCATCTGGTTTTGCATCAGCCCATACATACCAATCAGATCTGGCGTTAGTTTTGTCTTCTCGGCTATCTAAAAACCATTGATGTTGGTCTGATGTGTGGCTCAATACTTGATCAATAATAATTTTAATATCGCGTTGATGAGCTTGTGCAATGAGCTCGTCAAAGTCATTAAGATCGCCAAAAAGAGGGTCTACGTCACGATAATCGCTGATATCATAGCCAAAGTCTTTCATTGGTGATTTAAAAAATGGTGAGATCCAAATAGCATCAACACCCAGACTTTTAATATAGTCTATCCGGCTGATGATCCCTTTTAAATCACCAATGCCGTCACCGTTGGTATCTTGAAAACTGCGCGGATAAACCTGATAAATCACGGCACCCTTATACCACTGCTGTTGAGCCATTTTTTTCTCCATCGTGACAACACTCCCCATTTTACCCTAGCAATTATTACTGTTTAGAAATGGTGTGTTCGTAATCTTGTTAGCAGTTCGATTAAAGCAAACTACGTTATTTTTTAAAAAGCATACGTGAAGGGCTTGATACTGTAAAAAGGATGCATACGTATGCATGCTAAATAGATCGCTTTGATAAGGAAAACAGCTTCTGAAAAACCTATTAACAAAGGTATGTGAGCGGCAAATAGATGTTTACCAATTCTCGTTTTCGTATCATTAACAAAGTAGCAAATCCAACTTGGTGCATATTATATGGGTTCTGTAGCGTTATGGTGCAGCGCCATTAATGGTCTTACCAATTGGCATTTTGTGAGGGGGGCGATCGGGACTCGAATGCAAAGTGTGAATGCACTAATAATTAAGGTATTAAACTGTAAATCGCCGCGCTGAAGGAGCTCGATGCAGTACATATTTCTTTTATAAAATAGAATGATCAATTATCCCCTCTTTATACCTATAAAAACAAGGTGTTGCCATTATTTGTGTGAATTTTTTGTTAACTTTGTTGGTTTTGTACTAGCCTGAATACGTATGCATAAAGTTGTTAAAAAAATAAGGCGGGCGTTAATATTCATCCTGACAACAAAATAGCTAACAAATGGTTTGCTTCTATCACAAGCAACTCGCTAAAAGTTAGTAATATAAAATTGGGTAACGGGAAACACATCATGTCTATGTTCAAACCAAGTATATTAACAATTGCACTTGCAACCGCAGGCTTAACTAGCATGTCAGGTTTTGCAGCTGAGCAACAAACAACTGCGAATGAAGATTTAGAAGTCATTGAAGTGAAAGGTTTTCGTCGTAGTTTAATTCAAGCTATTGACACTAAGCGTTTCAGCAGCTCAGTAGTAGAGGCAATCTCAGCAGAAGATATTGGTAAGTTACCAGATTCGTCTATTGCAGAATCAATTGCGCGTCTACCTGGTCTTGCCGCGCAACGATTAGATGGCCGTGCAAGTTCAATTACTATTCGTGGTATGGGCGAAGACTTTAGTACCACAACATTTAATGGTCGTGAGCAAGTATCGATTGGTGATAACCGTGGTGTTGAATACGACTTATACCCGTCAGAAGTGATCAGCGAAGTTGTTGTATACAAAACGCCAGACGCATCTTTAACGACTCAAGGGATTGGCGGTACCGTTGATTTACGCTCTACGCGTCCTCTCTCAGCCGGTGAACAATCAATTACTGCAAATGTGCGTTTTGAACAAAACGAAATGGATGCAGTTAATCCAGAAATGGATAATAAAGGTTATCGTGGTTCGTTTGGTTATGTAGATCAATTTGCTGACGATACCATTGGTGTTGCATTTGCTTATGCCCACATGGAATCACCAAATCAAGAACAACGCTGGAATGCATGGGGTTATGATCCAAGTGGTGCTGACGGCAATTTACGTTTACAGGGCGCTAAGCCTTATGCACGTTCATCAGAGCTAACAAGAGATAGCTTTTTAGGTGTGCTTGAATTTGCACCATCAGATAAACTGCATATTACCGCCGATGCGATGTATGTTGATTTTGAAGATAAGCAAATATTACGAGGCATAGAGCTGCCATTAAATTCAGGTCGTGCAGATACAAATTATGAAACGTTAGCCACCAATGGTGGCGTTGTTACTCAAGGCCAAGTTAATAATATTAAAACCTTAGTTCGTAATGACGTAAACTTCAGGACTGCTGATTTACTCGCGCTTGGTTTTAACGTTGAATACGATATAAATGACAGCTGGCAAGTGGCTGCTGATGTGAGTTATTCAAAGGTTGAACGTGATGTCTGGGGTCTTGAAAGCTATGCAGCGACAGGACGTGGTGACAACGAAGGCCTTGGTGATAACCTACAATACAGACTTGACAGTGGTATGGCTGGCGCCATTTTTACCCCTACACTTGATTATTCAGACCGCGATTTATTTCAACTGGGTGCAGCGCGTACTTGGGGGAGTAGTGCTGTTGGTGGCGATGGTCAAGATGGCTTTTTAAATAGACCACATGTTGAAGATGAATTAGCATCATTAAAGCTCAGTGCAAAAACGTTTATTGAAAATAGTCCGATAAGCCAAGTTGAATTTGGTGTTAACTACAGCAGCCGTGAAAAAGATAAACAAGATACCGGTGAGTACCTGCGCCTCAAGCAGTATCCTGAAATGGTGCGTATCCCAGATGAATATTACCTAGGCTCAGTATCACTTGATTTTATTGGTATGGGTGACATGATTGCATATGATTCGTTAGCCCTATACAACAGCGGCGCGTACGATTCATTTAATCAAGCTGATACTGATACAGGCCGTTGGGCAAATATTTGGACTGTACAAGAGGATATTTTAACTGCCTATGTTAAAGCTGATTTAGATACTGAATTGTTTGGTTTACCTGCACGCGGCAACGTGGGCTTGCAAATTGTAAATACAGATCAAAGCTCTGACGGTTATGCGGTTGATTCAGATCCGGATACAGGCCTTGTCCGTGTACAATCAAATAGAGCAGGCGACAAGTATACTGAATTTTTACCAAGCTTGAACTTGAACTTATCGTTGACTGAAGATCAAATGCTACGCTTTGGTTTAGCTCGTACAATGTCGCGTTCACGTATGGATCGTATGAATGCAAGTAACAGCTACAGCTTTGATGCGGCAAAAAACAACGTTACAACACCACCGACTAATCTAGAAAATTCACCGTGGAGTGCAAGTGGCGGTAACCCAAGTTTGCGTCCTGTTATTGCTAATCAAATCGACTTATCGTATGAGTATTACTTTAGTGCGGAAGGTTATTTTGCAGCTGCTTTATTTCATAAAGACATAGAAGATTGGCAGTTCAACACGCAAATAGTGGGTGATTTTGCTGATGTTGATACACCTAATGGTGAAGTGCCGATCACTAACCAAGGTCTAGTGAGCGCATGGGATAACGTAGGCGATGCAAAAGTATCAGGCCTTGAGTTAACAGCGACATTACCAGGTAATATACTCAGCGATAGCCTTGAAGGCTTTGGTACAGTTATTAGCGCTACCTTTTTAGATTCTTCGCTTGATAACCTCAATGGTGAGAAAGAAGAAATTCCAGGTCTATCAGATAAAGTTTATAACTGGACACTTTATTATGAAAACTACGGTTTTCAAGCACGTGTGAGTATGCGTTACCGCTCTGACTTCTTAGGTGAAGTAAATGGTCTATCATTAGCAAGAACAACGGTCGTTGTTGCAGAAGAGACTATCTGGGATGCCCAAATTGGTTACGATTTCTCTGAGTCTAGCATTGAAGCATTACAAGGTCTTACTGTATCGCTACAAGCACAAAACTTAACTGATGAGCCGTTTGTAACTTATCATGACGGCAATAAAGCAACGGTACGTGATTATCAAAGCTATGGGGCTAATTATTTATTAGGCTTTGCTTATAAATTTTAATTAAATATACCCAAGTCAGTATGATTCAGTTGTATTAAACGCGATTGAGACAAGATACTAGGGATCTCAATAGAGATCCCTTTTTTATTTGTGAGGAGTGATAAATGAAAGCGATAGAAAAAATTGTTATCTTAGGCGGCGGCAGTGCAGGTTGGATGACCGCTGCGATGTTAGCAAAAGTGTTTTCTAAGCAGCTATCAATCACTTTAATAGAATCACCCGATATTCCAACTGTTGGTGTAGGGGAGGCAACTATCCCTGCGATACAGACTTTCAACAATGTCTTGGGGCTTGATGAACACGTTTTTTTAAAGCGCACTCAAGGCACTTATAAACTTGGTATTCAATTTGAAAATTGGGGCCAACAAGGCGATAGTTACCAGCATGCATTTGGTGATATTGGCAGAGGGCTTGGGATCACCCCATTTCATCACTTTTGGCTCAAAAGCAACCAAAGCAAAACAACGCAAACCTTATGGGACTTCAGTGTTAATGCGATTGCGGCAAACCATAATAAATTCCACCCAAATCCACAGATTGGTAAAACGCCTTTAGCTGGGCTTACTTATGCTTATCACTTTGATGCGGGCAAATACGCAAAGTTATTACAAGAGTTTGCAATTGCGCAAGGTGTAGAATATCTCAGTGGTACGATGGAGTCTGTAAAATTAGACGATAATGGCTTGATTAAAACACTTGAACTCAGTGATGAACAAACCATAAAAGGTGATTTTTTTATTGATTGCAGCGGCTCCAGTGCACGCTTGATTGAACAGGCGTTGGGGGTTAAATACCAAAGTTATCAGCATTGGCTTTTCTGTGATCGTGCAATTGCAGTGCAAACTAAACCGCTGAAAAATACGCCGCCATTTACTCGTTCGATTGCAAAAGATGCCGGGTGGCAATGGCAAATTCCGCTGCAAAATAGAGTGGGGAATGGGCTGGTATATAGCAGCCAATTTATGAGTGCTGAACAAGCTGAACAACAGTTATTTAATAGTTTAGAAACTGAGACCATAACGGCCCCAAAACATATTAAGTTCACGCCAGGAAGACGCGAACAGCAGTGGTTTAAAAACTGTTTAAGTATTGGTTTATCTAGTGGCTTTTTAGAACCTTTGGAATCTACCAGCTTACATTTAATACAAACCAGTATAGCTCGGTTTATTAAGTTATTTCCGGCGCACCCTGATTGTGAGTTATCGGCGCATGCTTATAATTTACAAGCCAAAAATGAATTTGAAAAAATTCGTGATTTTATTATTTTGCATTACGCTGTTAATCAAAAGCAGTCTCCATTTTGGCAACGGTGTGGCGCTATGACATTACCTGACTCATTACAGCAACGTATTGCACTCTTTAAACGAACAGGTACGCTATCAATACAAGCAGATGAACTTTTTTCAGAGGTTGCTTGGCTACAAGTTTTAATTGGACAAGGGATCAGACCACAAAGTTATCATCCGCTCGCACGTGCAATTTCAGATTCTGAGCTGGATGAGTTCTTATCAAATATAACCACAATCCAACAACAATACGTGACTCACTTACCAACACATGAGCAATATTTACAGCAATTTTGCAGTGGCTCAGAGTTAGCAAAAGGTCACCTTTAGTATGAATATTATTATTGTTGGTGGCGGTACAGCAGGGTGGATGGCTGCTAATTTATTAAATCATTCTCTCACTGATACCCATGTCACTTTAATTGAATCACCAACAATTGCGCCTATTGGTGTTGGTGAAGGGTCGACTGCGCAGTTAAAACAATTCTTCGATACATTAAATATTAGCGAAAGTGAGTGGATGCCTCAATGCAATGCAACCTACAAACTGGGGATTGAATTTAAAAATTGGTCTACCCATCCAGGTCATGAGCAGTATTTTCACTCATTTTATGGGCAGACGGATTTACATACACAGCAGCAATTTATAAAAAGTTGTTTGTTAAAACGTCAAGGTGTAGCGATTGATGCACATCCCGACAGCTATTTTTTAGCAGCCTACTTAGCTAAGCAACGGCGTGGGCCACATACTCAAGCGGACTTTCCATTTCAGCAAAGTTATGGTTATCATTTTGACTCGGGACTGCTTGGGCTATTTTTAGCTAATAGAGCAACAAGCAAAGGTGTTAAGCACCTAAAAAGCACCATAGCGCAGGTTGAGCTTGATTCTGCAGGCAACATCAAGCAGCTTGTTCTTGATGAAAACAGTGATGGACAGCAGTGTATTGCAGCTGATTTTTTTATCGATTGTAGTGGTTTTAAAGGATTGCTTATTCAGCAAGCATTAGCCGTACCTTGGCTTAGTTTTAAAGAAAATCTATTTAACGACAGTGCTATTGTACTGCCGACAATGAGTAATCAATTACAAGCCCCGCAAACAACTTCAACCGCATTAAAATATGGATGGCAATGGGCTATTCCGCTTACCAATCGTATTGGCAATGGTTATGTTTACAGCCAAGACTTTTGCAGTGCTGATGAAGCAGAAACAGAACTTAGAACCAAACTCGGCTTACTCAATTGCGATGTACCTGCACGTAAGCTAACAATGAAAGTAGGACGAGTTAAGCAACATTGGTATAAAAACTGTTTAGCTGTAGGTTTATCGCAAGGCTTTATTGAACCTCTTGAAGCAACTGCTTTACATTTAGTGCAGCAAACAATCGAATCGTTTATCGCATGTTTTGAGCATAACCGACCGAGTGAAGTAAAACGTGATCCGTTCAATATGCAAATTAATAACCGTATAGAAGGTATTCGCGATTATATTGTGTGTCATTATCGCGCATCTAATCGTCGAGATACCGAGTATTGGCAAGCAAATGGTCAAAATGAAATGCTATCAGCCTCGTTAAAAAATATTCTTCAGTGCTGGCTATCGCGTAATGATTTAACCGGCGAAATTGCCCATCAAGGGATTGAAAACTACTATTCAAGTCTGTCGTGGCATACCTTATTGAGCGGTTATGGCGTCTTCCCTCCTAGCGTTGCTAAGCCAAGTTATACGCAACAACAGCAAATTAAAGAGCTTTATAATTTTAACCATCAGTGTGCAAGCCATTTTAGAGCGCTTACGCCCATCATCCCGCAGCAAAAATAATCAGGATATTAATATGAGACTATCAAAAAGCGCATTACTGTTAGTAACAGTAATGCTGAGTTTTCAGCTGCACGCAAAAATGCGCGTTGAGCCACAAAACTGGTGGGTTGGTATGCAAAATAATACCTTGCAAATTATGCTGCATGATCAAGGTATTGCTAAGCAACAATGGCAATTAGCATCTTACTCAGGGGTGAGTTTAAAAAGTGTAACTAAAACAGATAACCCAAATTACGCTTTTTTAAATATTGAAATAAATCCAATAGCAAAGCCAGGTGTTTTAGTGTTTAGCAGTAAATCAGGGGAGCGTTTTGAGTATCAATTGCATGCACGTAAAGCTAATAGCAGTAAACGTAACGGTTTTGATAGCAGTGATACCATTTACTTAATTAATCCGGATCGCTTTGCTAATGGCGATAGCAGCAACGACACAGTAAAAGGAGTGCTTGAGGGTGCAAATCCAATTGAGCGAGGTGGGCGTCACGGTGGCGACATTCAAGGTGTAATTAACGCACTGCCGTATTTGCAAAAACTGGGCGTAAGCCAGCTTTGGTTAACACCACCGCTTGAAAATGATATGCCCAGCTACTCTTATCACGGTTATGCAATTACCGATTTTTACACTATCGACCCACGCATGGGCTCAAATGAGTTATATCGCGAGTTATCAGCCAAAGCGAAACAACACGGTATTGGTATAGTGATGGACCTAGTGCTTAATCACTTTGGCTCTGAGCATGAATGGATGACAGATAAACCCACATCAGATTGGATCAATTTTAATGGCGAGTTTGCAAACGGTAAACATGCTACCAGCCATGCTCGTCAAACCATTCAAGACCCACATGCAAGTGAGTTTGATAAACGCCAGTTTAGCGATGGCTGGTTTGTAGCCACAATGCCGGATCTAAACCAGCGGCAACCGTTATTAGCAAACTACCTTATCCAAAATGCTATTTGGTGGATTGAATACGCCGACTTAAGCGGTATTCGCGTTGATACCTATTCATATTCAGACAAAGCCTTTTTAGCTGACTGGACTAAAGCCATAATGACTGAGTATCCCGCTTTTAATATTGTTGGCGAAGAGTGGACCACCAATCCTGCGATTGCTTCATATTGGCAAGCAGGAAAGGTAAATAACGACGGCTATACCTCAAGCTTACCAAGCGTGATGGATTTTTCATTACAAGAGTCACTTATTCAAGCACTTAATGAAGAGGAGAGTTGGAACACTGGCTGGGTAAAAGTGTATCAATCAATCGCCAATGACTTTTTATACCCAAATCCAGACAACTTGCTCGTGTTTGCCGATAACCACGATATGAGCCGAGTTTACACTCAGCTTAAGCAAGATCTTGCTAAAACGAAAATGGCGATGACTATGTTGCTTACCACTCGTGGTATTGCACAAATGTATTATGGCACCGAAGTATTGCTTGATAATACGGGCAGTAATGATCACGGTGATATCCGTATTGATTTCCCCGGTGGTTTTAAAGGTCAGCCAAGTAATGCTTTTACAGGACAAGGGTTATCAGATGAGCAGCGTGATATGCAGCAAACCATCACCACCTTACTTAATTTTAGAAAGCAAAGCCCAGCAATAGCGCAAGGTAAACTGGTTCATTTTAGTCCTAAATCAGGTATATACAGTTACGCGCGGATAAGTGAACAGCAAACTTTGTTGGTGTTTTTAAATAAAAATACCGCAGCAAAAAACTGGTCATTAGCGTATCTGCAAGAGGTTATTGGGCAATACAAAAAGGCTGTGAGTCTTTTTACTGAACAGCAAATAAATATAACAGATACAGTGACCTTAGCGCCTATGAGTGCAACGGTATTAATAATTGAATAAAGCCTGTGTGAATACGTATGCAGCCGCTGTCAGTCAGTGGCAGTTCACTTTAGTATTAAATTTATAATAAAAATGACGTTTAAATGACAACCCATTAAAACGTCAGATCTAAGTAAGAACATTATGACAACAAATAAAACCACAATTAGTACATTCAAATATGGCTCATGGGTATTAGCTAGTAGCTTGTTATTGTCGAGCTGCTCAGATGAGCCCACAACCCCCAGTACTGACAAAAAGGTAGCTGAACAAGTTAACGAGCATTCAAAGCCGGTTGTGTATCAGGTATTCACGCGCTTATTTGGTAATACGCAAACAGCCAATATTCCGTGGGGAACCAAAGAGCAAAATGGCGTAGGCACATTTAGTGACTTTAATGATACTGCTTTAAGTGGCATTAAAGAACTTGGTACCACCCATATTTGGTATACCGGCGTGTTACACCATGCTTTGGTCGGCGATTACAGCCAATATGGAATTAGCCAAGATGACCCGGATGTAGTGAAAGGCCGTGCCGGCTCGCCGTATGCAATTAAAGATTATTACGATGTAAACCCAGATTTAGCCATTAATCCAGAGCGCCGCCTCGAAGAGTTTGCTGCATTAATTGAGCGCACCCATCGACACGGTATGAAAGTGGTCATTGATATTGTGCCAAATCATGTGGCGCGTCATTATCAATCAACCGCTAAACCCGCTGGAGTTAAAGATTTTGGTGAGCAAGATGACACCAGCGTAGAGTATGCCCGCGATAATAACTTTTATTACGTTACTGGGCAGTCATTTCAAGTACCAACCAGTGAAAACTACCAAGTGCTAGGCGGTAATGCCCACCCACTTGCTGATAACTTATTTGCTGAAACGCCTGCAAAATGGACTGGTAATGGTGCCCGTGCTGCTAAGCCTGATATAAACGACTGGTACGAAACAGTTAAAGTAAATTATGGCGTAAAACCTGACGGTAGTTATGACTTTCCAACTCTGCCCGATGAGTATGCTACTAAAGATTTACGCGCGCACTTTGAGTTTTGGCAGGATAAAGAGTTGCCAAACAGCTGGTATAAGTTTCGTGATATCGCGCTATATTGGCTCGATAAAGGCGTAGATGGCTTTCGCTATGATATGGCCGAAATGGTACCAGTAGAGTTTTGGAGCTTTCTAAACTCATCAATCAAGATGCACAACCCAGAGGCATTTTTACTAGCCGAAGTATACAATCCCGCACTATATCGCCCGTATATCCAGCAAGGAAAAATGGATTACTTGTACGATAAAGTCGGCTTTTACGACACCTTAAAAGCTGTTATGCAAGGCACGCAACCGGCAGACACTATTTTTAATGCTCAGCAAAAAGTGGCTGACATAGAGCAGCATATGCTGCACTTTTTAGAAAACCATGACGAACAACGTATCGCCAGCCCTGACTTTGCAGGTAGTAGTGAAAAGGGCAAACCCGCATTAGTAGTATCAAACCTTATTAGCCGTGCGCCAACACTATTATATTTTGCTCAAGATGTGGGTGAAGATGGCTCTGAAGATGCCGGCTTTGGCAAACCAACTCGCACCAGTATTTTTGACTACATTGGCGTGCCAGCGCATCAAGCGTGGATGAACAACGGCAAGTTTGATGGTGCTTTATTAACACCGGCACAAGGTCAATTACGTGAATATTACAAAGCCGTTATGGCGTTGAGTAAACATCCAGCAGTTGTAGCTGGTGACATGCAACCACTGATGGTTACTGGCAGCGAAAAAGTTGCTGCGTTTAGCCGCAGTATCGGTAATCAACAAATTTGGGTGGTGAGTAATTTTGCTGAGCAAGTCAGTCAGATCAGTATTGATATTCCACTTAACACACTGACGCAAAATACCAGCGAAAAATTACAATTGCTTGATTTGCTAGAGGCGAATCAAAACGCCGAGCTAACTATTACAGCTGAGCAGGCACACATTAGTTTAACTTTAAATGCGCTTAGCAGTGCAGTATTAACCACTGGAGCTCATAATGAAAAATAACAAACCAGATTTAAGTTTTTGGCAAATATGGAACATGTGCTTTGGCTTTTTAGGCATTCAATTTGGCTTTGCACTGCAAAACGGTAATGTAAGCCGAATATTTCAAACCCTTGGGGCTAATGTAGATGACATTCCTATTTTGTGGGTAGCAGCACCACTCACAGGGTTAATTGTACAGCCAATTATTGGTTACTGGAGCGATAAAACCTGGGGCAAATTAGGCCGCCGTCGTCCGTTTTTTTTATACGGCGCTATTTTAACCACATTATCGTTATTTATTATGCCAAACTCACCAACACTTTGGATTGCAGCGGGCATGTTATGGATCATGGATGCATCGATTAACGTCACCATGGAACCATTTCGCGCCCTTGTAGGCGATAATCTACCAAACAAACAGCGTGCTACTGGCTATGCAATGCAAAGCTTTTTTATAGGCGTAGGCGCCGTGGTTGCTTCTGCACTCCCTTGGATGATGACGAACTGGTTTGATATTGCCAACACTGCCGCAGCAGGGCAAATTCCTGATTCAGTAAAGTACTCATTTTACTTTGGTGCAGTTGTATTGCTGGTCGCAGTAGGCTGGACAATTATAACCACCAAAGAATATTCACCTGAAGAATTGGCCGCATTTAATCAACAAGAGCAAGCTCAAGTTGAACAGACGGTTTGTGCACAAATTAACTTTAGTAAAGGCGGCAGTGTATTTACTGTTTTAGGGCTTGCCGTACTTGGTTTAGTCATGGGATTAAACCTAGAAAAAGAGCTGTACCTATTAGCAGCTGGCTTAGTGAGTTTTGGCGTTATTCAATTTATTGCAGCCGCACTACAGGCAAAAAACCACACCAGCGGTGGCTTTTACCAAGTCGTTAACGATGTATTCACCATGCCAGAGGCGATGAAACAACTTGCTTGGGTGCAGTTTTTTAGCTGGTTTGCATTATTTGCCATGTGGATTTACACCACCTCAGCGGTAACCAGTTTTCATTATGGTAGCAGCGACACAAGTTCAGCGGCGTATAACAATGGTGCAGACTGGGTGGGTATTTTATTTGCGGCTTACAACGGTTTTGCTGCATTGGCGGCTTTATGTATCCCGATCATCGTTAAGCGTGTTGGTTTAAAACTAGCGCATGCACTTAACCTTATTTTAGGTGCGTTAGGTTTGGCGAGCTTTATGTTTATACAAGAACCGAGCTTACTTATTTGGCCAATGATAGGTATTGGTTTTGCGTGGGCGTCTATTTTGTCGTTGCCTTACGCCATGTTAAGTACCTCAGTACCGAGTCATAAAATGGGTGTGTATATGGGAATATTTAACTTTTTTATTGTGATCCCACAATTATTAGCCGCCAGTGTCCTTGGCCTGATACTTCGTCACTTTTTCCAAAATCAACCTATTTACGCATTGATGCTAGGTGCTGTGTCTTTTGTACTTGCAGCGGTTGCCGTACTGCGTGTTAAACAGTCTTAATTTAAGGGGCTAAAATGAAAAAATATAACCTAATTACCGCGACAATATTGGCCGCAGGCCTTGTCGGTTGTGGCGTGCAAAATACGCAAACTAGTGCAGTAGCGCAAACATCAGTGAGTGCCCCAGGCGCACCAGGCGAAGCCCCATTTTGGGCATACGCAGGCAAAACTGGGATAGGCACGTCTTTTGAGCAATATCAAAATGGCCATTACAGTGACGACGCGCCAACAGCTAAAGTGTCAAAAGTATGGTTTTCGATTGCTAAAGGGATGATCACCGAAACTATGTTTGGGCTTATTCATCAAGCGCAAATTAAAGACATGCAATTTGTTGTAGTCGGGAAAGATTTTACAGTCACCGAAGCTGACGATTTAGACGTTACCATTGATTACTTATACAAAGACGATAAAGGCCGCCCGTTATCATTAGCATACAAAGTAGTAAGCAAAGATAAGCAAGGTCGCTTTAGCCTCGAAAAACATATATTTACCGATCCAGACGGTCAAAGCTTATTTGTACGCAGTATTTTTAATACCCAGCTTGACGGTGTAAAAGCATTTGTAACAGTTAACCCGTATATAAACAACAACGGCTTAGATGACTTTGCAAAAACCACCGAGCAAGGGTTGGTAGCGTGGCAGGGCGAAAATTACTTGTCATTGCAAGGTGCAAAGCCATTTAAACAAACAAGTGTCGGTTTTACGGGCGTGAGTGATGGTTTAAGCCAGCTTAAAACAACTCAGCAGCTTACCCGCGTTTATAAAACTACCGGTGAACAATCGGGGAATGTTAGTTTATTAGCAGAGCTAGGTGAAATTGGTAAAAACAGTCAATTCGATTTAAGCCTAAGCTTTGGCAACAACCAGCAAGCAAGTTTTAAAGAAGGCCAAGCTACGCTAGCCAAAGGTTACCAAGCTGTGCTTGATAATTACAACGGTAAAGGCGAAGCCCTTGGTTGGCAAGACTACCTGCAAAGCCTTGCACCACTGACTAGCATGAGCGAGCAAACCGCTGATAACGGCAAATTACTTTATACCAGTGCTATGGTGTTAAAAGCCCAAGAAGACAAGACCCATGCAGGGGCGCTTATTGCGTCTTTATCTAACCCATGGGGCGAAACCGTATCGGCGAAAACCGGCTCTACCGGTTACAAAGCGGTATGGGTGCGCGACTTTTATCAAGTTTCCATGGCATTTATGGCACTAGGCGATACCGCAACAGCCAAAACAGCATTTGAATACCTTGAAAAAGTACAAGTAAACAGCAAAACCCCGGGCAACAACGGCGACACAGGGTGGTTTTTACAAAAAACACACGTAGATGGCGAACTTGAATGGGTAGGCGTACAGCTAGACCAAACCGCTATGCCTATCATGCTAGCGTGGAAGCTTCATCAAGCTGATGTATTAAGTGATGCTGAGCTAACTGATTGGTATACACGCATGTTAAAACCGGCCGCTGACTTTTTGGTAGGCGGTGGGCGCGCTAAAATCCTATGGAACGACATGCAAATAACCCCACCTGCGACTCAACAAGAGCGTTGGGAAGAGCAAGCAGGGTATTCACCATCAACCACCGCTGCTGTTGTTGCCGGTTTAATTACCGCTGCTGATATTGCAAAAATGGCAGGAGATGAGGTGAATGCTAAACGCTACCTTGCAACAGCAAAAATTTACAACGCCGATATAGAAAGCATGATGTTTACCACCGCAGGTAATTTAGAATCAAACGCATCAGACGGCGAATATTTTATACGTATTGGCCAAGACAAAGACGCCAATTCAAATACCAAAATTAACGCTAATAATGGCCGTGACGGGTTTAATAAAAAGCAAATTCTCGATGGTGGGTTTTTAGAGCTCGTTCGCTATGGTGTACGTGATGCGCTAGCGCCTAGCATAGTAAAAACACTCCCAGAATATGATGACGAAACCCTAACAGATAACCTACAAGTTAAATACAGCTTTGAGTTTACTGATGGCAGCGGCACATTTGCAGGATACCGCCGCTATGGTAACGACGGGTACGGTGAAGATGAAGTAACTGGCGCTAACTATGCGCAAGGTGGAAAAAATAGCCCAGGGCAACGTGGGCGAGTTTGGCCATTTTTTACCGGTGAACGGGGCCATTATGAAATTGCCGCCGCAAATGCTAATAATACCTTAGATGCAACAAAACAGCAGGCTATTAAAAATAGCTATGTAAAAGGGCTAGAGCAATTTGCTAACGAAGGCATGATGCTACCAGAACAAGTGTGGGATGGCGTAGGCGTAAATAAAGCAGGATACACGTTAGGCGAGGGTACAAACTCGGCCACACCACTGGCGTGGACGCATGCTGAATACGTGAAGCTAGTGCGCTCACTAAGCGACAAACAAGTATGGGATCATTATCCGGTGGTAACTAAAGCACTAAAATAACCACAAACTATCCGCAGTTCAGGTTAATTAACATAGCCGTAGTAAAATACGGCTATGTTATTTATTACAATAATAACGAGGCTGAAATGAAAACATTTACCTTGAGCGCATTAGCATTAGCAATCATGCTAACAGGCTGCCAAAGCGCACCATCATTAAATAACAACACGAATAACACCGAAACATCGCAATTAAATACTAAACAACAAGCAAGCCCGTGGTGGGAAAGCGCCATTTTTTACCAAATTTGGCCACGCAGCTTTTACGATAGCGATGCTGATGGTCATGGCGACTTTAACGGTATGACCCAAAAGCTCCCGTATTTACAAAAGCTCGGCGTAAATGCACTGTGGTTAACCCCCATGTTTGAAGCACCGTCGTATCATGGCTATGATTTTACTGAATTTTACCAAGTAGAAAACGACTACGGCAGCATGGCCGAGTTTGAAGCCTTTATAAAAGCCGCTGATGATAAAGGCATGAAAGTCATACTTGATTTAGTTATAAACCATATATCAAGTAACCATGAATGGTTTCAGCGTTCAGCAAAACAAGAAGCCCCTTATGCTGATTACTTTATTTGGCGCGACGATATGCCAAAAGCCGGTAGCGGTTGGGGCCACGCATGGAGTAATAACGACCAACCCGACGCAGTATGGCATTGGAATGAAACACGTCAGCAGTATTACTATGGTGCGTTTGGAGCAAGCCAACCTGATTTAAATTTACGCCACCCAGATGTTATTGCCGAAATGGAAAAAATGGCCAAGTTTTGGCTTGATAAAGGGGTTGCTGGCTTTAGGTTAGACGCTGTGCGCTTTGCCATGGAAAGCGGCGGCAATGCGCAGGCCGACACAGACGAAACCATAGCTTACTGGCAGCACTTTAATCAGTATGTAAAAAGTGTAAACCCTGAGGCGTATTTAGTAGGTGAAGCCTGGGCCGACATTCCTGTGGCAGCTAAGTATTATGGTGCAGGGAAGGGGCTTGATCAGGGCTTTGATTTTGAAGTGGGCTATAAAATACTGGGTTTGTTAAAACCAGATGCCAGTGGCGAAGCGCAATTTGGCACCATGCAGTCTAATCAACAAGTGAATACAGTTGATGCCAATGTGCTCAAACAAAATTTACAACAGCGTATCGATTCTACTGCACCGCTTGATTTTTTTGCACCGTTTTTAACTAACCACGACCAAGAGCGTGTAGCATATCAGCTAGCTGAACACGACGATAAAGCAAAACTTGCTGCCGCTATGTTATTTAGCTCTCCTGGTACGCCGTATATTTATTACGGTGAAGAAATTGGCCTAACACAAGGTGGCACAGGTCACGATGTGTATAAACGCGCGCCAATGCAATGGGACAACAGCAATCAAGCCGGTTTTACCAAAGCTAAAACGAGCTGGGTTGAACAAAGTGAATTATTTGGTAAAGACTTTACCAGCTGGTGGCCTGAATTTTTAGCCGAGCAGCTTAGCGCAGGTGATCGCAATGTTAAAGTACAGCAAATGCAGCCAAACTCATTATGGCGCTTGTACCAGCACTTAATTTCGCAGAAAAAACAGCGCCCAGAGCTGGGTATTAAAGGCAGTTATGAATTAACACAGCACAACAATGGCCTTGTCGAAATAACCCGCGAGTTAAACGGCAGTAAAAGTATGTTTATACTTAATTTAACCGCTAACCCGCAAAGCATCAGCGGTATAAAACGTCAGGGGTTAACGCCTAGCTGGCAACACGACCTCAATGACGAGCAACTCGCAGCTTATGGTTTGTTGTTACTGAATAACACACTGTAAATAAAATTCATCCGTTGGGGCTAACATATGTTAGCCCCAATTCGTGAAAATGGGCTAATTACGCCATTGGCGCCTTGCTGCAAAACATGCGTGTAAATTTGGGTTGTTCTCACATCAGTGTGACCTAATTGTACCTGAACCGTTCGAATATCAGCGCCACTTTGGAGTAAGTGCGTAGCGAAAGAATGGCGTAAAGTATGTGTGGTAACGTGTTTATTAATGTTGGCATCCTTAGCTGCTTTTTTAACCGCGCGCTGTACTTGCTTTTCATCTATATGATGCCTTCTCAACTGTTTACTTTCAGGATCAACACTGAGCTTATAAGATGGAAATAAATATTGCCATCCCAGCTGCTTGTTATGATTGGGGTATTTTTTACGTAATAAGTGGGGCATGTAAACGCCACTGTATAGAGGATTTTTAAGATCAAGCTGTAAATAACTATTTACTAATTGTACTTGTGCGCGCAATTGAGGAATTAGCTCTATCGCGAGTGTTACAATACGGT
Organism: Pseudoalteromonas sp. SR45-6; assembly: GCF_014163545.1. Taxonomy (NCBI): domain Bacteria; kingdom Pseudomonadati; phylum Pseudomonadota; class Gammaproteobacteria; order Alteromonadales; family Pseudoalteromonadaceae; genus Pseudoalteromonas; species Pseudoalteromonas sp. SR45-6. Next base: position 4,697 of record NZ_JACJDM010000064.1, on the reverse strand, counting down.
TTTTGCCTCCTTTTCCATCCCAAATTCGAACACAGCTATAATCAAAGTCAATATCTTGTACCCGTAAACGTAGTGCTTCCATTAGCCGCATACCGCTGTCATAAAGTAGCGCACAAGCTAAATAGTGCTTTGTAATACAGTGTTTAAATAGTGCGGTTACTTCAGTTTGCGTAAGCACAACGGGTAATTTTCTCGGACGCTCACTTTTTACAAAATTTAATGATAACGACAGAGGGTCCTTAATTATTTCTTTATATAGAAAGCTAAGCGCATTCAACGCCTGAGCTTGTGTGCCTTGAGCAACATTTTGGGTGTTTACTAAATGGTTTAAATATAATTCGACTTCCGTATCCCCCATACAACTTGGATGTTGCATATTATTAAAGCGAATATAGGCAGCTATCCAAAAAAGATAAGCCTCAATGGTGCTCTTAGCATAACGCTTGCTATACATATGCTCTTGAATCATGTTTAGAAAAAGAGATTTCATAAATAATATTCAATTTCCAATAAAAAGGGTACTGTATATATAGACAGTTACTGGTGTTTTGTCCAATAACATTATTAAAAGTCGTTTTGGTGTAATTACACAAGAGTTATTTTATATAGCACGTAATTACATGTTTACAATTGAGTTATTTAGTGGAATTATTGAGCTATGTAATATACGCCGTTTTGGGGTGTTATAATCCCCCAAAGTGGTGTTCAATAAGCTGTTATGTGCCAGAGAGTTAAAATTTGAGCCAAATTAAAGAAGAACTAATACTTAGTGGAAAGTGGCTTTATGATAAGTCCATAGAGCAGGAAGTTCATATTATTAAAACTAATTTTAAGCCTGGCTCCGGTGACCACGAAGATGAAGCTTATATAAGAGAAGATCAATTTGGTGAATTCTATGGCATTCATGTAGGCGCTTATTCGGATCTTGAGGTGTTTCTAGGTGGAGTATATTCATCAATAGAAAAAGCAAAAACATATGCGTTAAAGGTGTGCCCGTCACTAACATGGAATAAACATGAGTCAAGCACATAACAATTTTGTCCAGTTGACGTTTTGGTCTTCGCTCCTTTTTGTGCATGGCCTTCGGCCATCTTTGCACAAAAATCCACTCCAACCAAAACGCAACTGACAAAGGCGTTAGCCAACCAAGGAGAATTCAGTGCCAGCCGAACTAGATGAAGCACATTTTCAACATGTAACAGAACACTTTGAAAAGTGTGGTGATTGGTCAAAAGAACGAAATCATTTTTTTGAATGGATGTGCGCTGCTGAGTTTCATTGGTTCTTCGTACAAGGCTTAGATGCAATTAAATCTGGTTTTTATGTTCCTGGAATATCTTCGTTATTAAATGGCTTTGAAGCCAGCTTAAGAGTAACTATTTCACAAGTAAGTACTGAGGGGACAGCACCGCCAGAGCTATCGCCATATAAAGTATTAAGTAATAACTTAATTAAACAAGCACATGAACTTGGTATTCCAGTTAGCTTTTTGGCTTTACCAAGTGAATCTGGCTTTATGGAAAAACTTGATAGTGTAAAACCCAATAGAGTTGATGTTGAATTAGTACGTTTACGCAATAATATTTGTCACGGCAATATTTTAGAGTTTATAAATACGGATCTTGGTCCTGAGAATTCTTTTTTCACACCAGAGTGCATGAGAGAGTTAGCCGAAAATTTATTAGTAGTTGCTTACGCTTGGGCGCAAGAACTTGGTAAATTTAGACGAAGTGATGGTCTATTACATCATGATAACCTAAAAACTCCGACGCAAATGGATGGCTAACACATATGAGCCTTAACTCTGTCAATAGGCAATAGAGTTCTTTTTGACCGTTTTTATAAATTGACGGTCAATTCTAAACCAATAAACAAATTCGTTTACTTCGTCTGTCGATGCGGCTGTTAAGCAAGTTGCTTACGGCAAACACATATAGAGGCTCTCTTATTGCGATCTCATCGCAGCCAGGTTTTTTCCATATCCTTTTGGGGTTGCTGGGGCACTAGACATTCATCGGTTAACCTAATCATGGCACTATTCAAGGCGGCTGGTTTCATCATTATGATCCAGTTAGTTTCAGGCTCAAGTCAGGTGTAAGCGACTTTGTTTATTGTATTAATGCACGCGTACTGAGCGTCTAATCAAGGCAAGTGGCTTAGGTCTGTAGGCATATAATCAGGTTAAACCTTGTTGGTTATTAACTCACCCAATTGATTGATGCTCAGCCTTATATCCAGTTAGATGTTCAGCTCACTCAGTACCGTGACTAACTCTTTAAAAATTTTGCTTCATCGAATACCGTCTCTTTTTTAAGCATATAATAAACACAGCGACCCAGCTTATGTGCAAGTGCTGACAGTGCTTTGGCTTTGCTCATTCGTTTTTGTAGTTTTTCAAGGTATTTGTTGGCGTTGTGGTTGTGACGCAGCAGTAGTACGGCAGCTTCCGAGAACGCCCATTTTAGATGTGCATTGCCAATTTTATTGCCTTGTGTGCCATAAGTTTTGCCGGCAGATTCCGCTTTGCATTTGACTAACCGGCTGTATGAAGCGAACTTTTGTACGCTTGAAAAGCGATTGATGTCACCAATTTCGTAAATAATAGTGAGTGCGAGAATGCGGCCTATACCATTAATTGTTTGCAAAATATTAAGGTGAACAGGGTTGTGCTGTTTAGCCATTTGTTCAATATAATGCTCTAAAGGCTTAAGCTCTTTGTGATAGCAATCGAGTATGGCCATATTTAAATTGATAGATCGTTGCACAACGGGATCAGGAAAATAATAGCGCATTTTTTCTCTGTCGCAAACATTCTTTAAATTAACGTTGTGAGCAGGTAAATTGTACTGACTGGCAGTATTGGCAACATGAGCTTTTAAATCAGCACCATGACGAACAATTTTGGTTCTTCGGCGCAATAAATCGCGCGTAGCACGCATATCTTTGTCATAGACATAAGCAAGTGGGAAGTTACCACCACGGATGAGTTTAGCAATTTTGTGTGAATCTATTTTATCGTTTTTGGCTTTGCCGCCATGAATCGCTTTCATATACAAAGCATGGCCAAGGATAAAGTCGATAGTGTATTCTTTGCAAAAGTCAGCGACCCAATACCAACAGTGCATGCACTCTACGCCAACCACAATGTCACCGATATACGGTTTAAGTAGTTTTAGTAGCGCTTCAGGATCATCTTTAATTTTCTTGTGAACAAGGACAAGTCCTGTATTATCAATGATACAGACATAAAGTAATCGCGCGTGTAAATCGATTCCACAATAATATGGATGCATGTTATTGTAAAAGTTCATTGAGCTTTCTCCTGTAAGGTTGATTGCCTTTTCAGCGTAGCGAATAATCGCGATGCTGGGGAGGAGGCTCAATGAGTATCAAGTCATTCCAAAGGACAAAAAACAGTTGATTTTTGCTCGTTCCTCGCTGATTTTAGCCAGCTATTTTATTGCCGCTTAGCAAAGCGTTATAACCCCTTAATAGTTCTCCACCGCACAATCAGGAAATATATGTTTAGCTTTAAAATTTCATTCAAGCTATCTCACAATAAAGTGAATACCGATAAAACAAAGATTAGACTGCTTGAAAGTAAAGATGTTTATTTAATGGCCTCTGATGAAGAGGCTAGAATATGTGACACGGATAGTCTTTTGGTTCTAGGCTCAAACTATAAAAACTATAGAGAGGCAGCGATTGATATGGTTCGAGTTGAGCAGGCAATAAAAATGTCAGCTTTATCTGAATATGTTGGAATCTCTGTTTCAAATGATGGGCACGAAGATTATCCTCAAAATGTCATATTGAGAGAGATGGAGAAGCCCTTTCTTGGGAGTGGCTTAATGTTTAAACAACTCGTATTTCGAAGGGTTTATGAGACAACAACCAATTTTTATGATCCAAATATGTCATGTGAAGTTGAACTGATCCAGTGTGACAATTTCATAAAGCAATGTAATAAATACTACGAAAACTATGATTATTCTTTTGAGTTATCTTCTGTAATCGAAATACTAAATAACATCAAATTTGAGTACTCTAGTAAAGTCAGGTTGATATTATCTATGACTGTGGTGGAGATGTTATCGGACTCGAAAGTAACTCGAACTGAAGAAGAAATAAAGATGATTGATAGCTTTGTCAATGAGATTGAAGACTCTAATATAGACAAAAACAAAAAGCAGTCACTTCGCTTAGCTATAGAGGGATGCAAGAATTTATCCATAAGTAATGCATGTAAAAAATTAGTGAAAAGCAAGTTAGGTCGAAAAAGGGCTGAAGATTTTTATCGTTTATATAACTACAGATCAAGAGTTGTGCACTCTGGTGGGCTAGACGACTCAATAAAGGATGATGAGGAGCTTCAGGCTGAAATATACAAAGCTGCCGGTGAAGCAAATTTATTGGCATCTGACTTGGTTGATGCTGTACTAGAAGAGCACCTGAATGATGGTGAACCTCAATTCATGGAGTTATAACAAAGCCTTAAAGTCGGATTCGTAACAGTTGGCTCGGTTCCGCTTCGCTTCACATTATAGCCAACAATTACTCACCGCTTAAGGCGGCGTTGAGGCTGTAGAATTACTCTTTCTAGGAACTGATTTTACATATTCGGCTTGATTGTTTTCTAACCTTGAATCTACCTGTCCGCTGTGATCTAATAGATATTATTCACCCACGGTAAATTG
>NZ_JACJDM010000063.1:0-23332 GCF_014163545.1 Pseudoalteromonas sp. SR45-6 | reverse complement strand
GTTAAGGTTTGTATATCGCCATTGGCATCGGTGACCGTAATGCTCACCAGCCCGCCAATTTCATCACTGCTACCGGTGATGGTTGGGGTGCTGTCGTTCGTCGCAGCCAACGGATCAATATCAAAAGTAGGCGCTTGAGTGTCAATTACTCCGCCGTTTTCAGTATCAGACGCGGTATTACCTGCCGCATCAGTGACACTGCCATCCACTTGGAATGTGCCCTCTGCAAGTGGGGTCGGTACATCCACCGACCACGTACCATCTGCCAGTACCGTCGCGGTTAAGGTTTGCACAGCGCCAGTGGCATCAGTGACAATCACGCTGACGAGACCGCCAATTTCATCACTGCTACCAGTGATGGTAGGCGTGCTGTCGCTCGTTGCAGCAAGCGGATCAATATCAAAAGTAGGCGCTTGGGTGTCAATTACTCCACCGTTTTCAGTGTCGCTGGCGGTATTACCTGCCACATCGGTCACGCTGGCATCCACTTGGAATGCGCCCTCTGCAAGTGGTGTCGGTATATCTACCGACCACGTACCATCTGCCAGTACCGTCGCAGTTAAAGTTTGCACCGCACCGTTTGCATCTGTCACGGTGATACTTACCAGTCCACCAATTTCATCACTGCTACCAGTGATGGTTGGCGTGGTGTCGTTGGTTACAGACAACGGATCAATATCAAAAGTCGGTGCAAGTGTGTCAATGATCCCCGTTGCCTGAGCATCACTTGTTAAGCCATTTACAGTGATACTTGCATTAACCGTAAATTCACCTTCGGCAAGCGCATCTTGTGCATCTACACTCCACACACCTGCTATGACGGTTGTGTTCAGAGTTTGGCTATTATTATTACTATCAGTAATTACCACGGTGATAAGTGTACCGTCAGGGGCATCAGACGTACCACTAATGGTTGGTGTTACATCATTGCCATCAGCAACCGTATCGATACTAATACTTGGTGCGTTACCATTTAAAATAAAGGTATCAGAGGCCGTTGCTTGATTACCTGCAGTATCCGTTATGCTCGCATCGACATTAATGGCGCCGTTTTGTAATGCAATAGGTACTTCTACTGACCAACTGCCATCGGTATTTACTATCGCGGTTAAGTTTTGTGAATTTACACCATCGGTAACAACTAAGCTCACAACACTGCCCGCTGGTTCATCAGTTTGACCACTAATGATCGGCGTACTATCGCTAACTGTATCTAAATTATCAATCGTTAATATGGGAGCGGTAGTGTCAATTATACCCGTTGCATTATCAGACACGATATTGCCTAAGCTGTCTGTTAATGTGGCATTAACGCTAAATCCACCCTCAACTAATGCAATTGTTGGTGTAACACTCCAATCACCATTATTGTCTACTTGTGTCGTTAATAATTGCGTTTGACCATCAAAACCAGTTATCAACACACTGACAGTATCACCTGCAACAGCATTAAGACTAGTTCCTGAAATGCTTGGAGTCGTGTCGTTTGTTTCTCCAATCACATCAATTGTCACTGATAGTAAACTCGAATCAATAAGACCGGTTTGAGTATCTGAAGCTTGATTGCCAGCATTATCTGTCACTGATGCAGTAACGCTATAGCTCCCTTGCGCGAGTGCGCTGTCAACTTCGATAGCAAAACCTCCATCGGCAAGCACGCTGGTCATTAATGTTTGTTGCACACCATTTGCATCGGTTACAACAATAGTAACCATAGTACCAACTGCCACACCGCTGACTTGACCCGAAATAACCGGCGTATCATCAGCCGTATTTGCCAATGGCTCTAAATTAATAGTCGGTGCAGTAAGATCAATTAGGCCTTGCGCAACATCAGTTGCTTGATTACCCGCGGTATCTGTTACTGACGCAGTAATAGAAAACTCACCTTCGGAAATTGCTTGGTTAGTGCCAACTTGCCAACTACCATCAGCATTCACTGTAGTGGTTACAGTTTGCACTGTGCCTGCACTATCAACCAAAATCACAGTAACTAAAGTACCTGCTTCAACACCCGAGACTACACCTGAGATAATCGGAGTCACATCATTAGAATCAGCAAATGAGTCAATACTGATGGTCGGAGCAGTCAAATCAATTAGCCCTGTTTCGGTATCTTGGGCTGTGTTTCCTGCTGTATCTTGCGTTGTGGCTGTCACCGTATATGGCCCTTCGGCTAAAGCACTGGCCACTGCTATGCTCCAAACTCCACTGGCATTTATTTGTGTGATAACCGTTTGTTGCTGACCGTTACTATCTACAATGGTGACTGTTACTTGGCTTCCGGCAGCCAACCCTTGGGTAATACCTGAAATCGTCGGTTGTTGATCATTACTATCTACTAATGGATCGATATTGATCAGTGGGGCAGTTAAATCTATAGTACCCACTGCCGACGCTGAGCTGCTATTACCAGCTGGATCCGAAACGGTGGCTTGTACTGTATAATCGCCCTCCACCAATGCATTAATAACGTCAACTTGCCAATTGCCATTGCCGTCGGTTGTAGCCGTCAGCGTTTGCTGTTGCCCATCACTGCCTGTAACTAACAGAGTCACTGTTGTACCTGGCGGCACATCTAATACTGAGCCTGATATTAATGGTGTTGTGTCATTGCTATCGTTCAATTGATCAATCGAGATGACTGGACTGGTTAAATCTACTACACCAGCTGCACTATCTTCGGCTTGATTACCAGCGCTATCAGCGACGCTGGCTGTCACTGTAAATTGACCTTCAGCCAGTGCATCAACAACCTCTACAGACCAACTGCCATCAGCTGTAACCGAAGCAGTTAAAGCTTGCGCAACGCCGTCACTAGCTACAACGGTTATTGATACAAGCGTACCCGTAGCTACACCATTTACCGACCCCGTCAATGTAGGAGTCACGTCATTGGTATCAGCAATTGCATCAATCACAATTACTGGCGCGGTTAGATCTATAATGGCTGTAGTTTGTGCATTACCTTGGTTACCAGCTTCATCAACCGCATTTGCTTGAACACCATAAGGACCTTCAGCCAAAGCTGCGGTGGTAACACTCCAATTACCTTGCTCATCAATTTGCGTCACAAACGTTTGCACTTGCCCACTGCTATCAGTCACCGTAAGCGTTACATCATCACCGGCCACCAGCCCGACTACGGAGCCTGTAATTACTACCACTGGCGATGTCGAATCAGCAAGTGTATCAATACTCACAAGCGGTGCTGTGGTATCAATATCGGCAGCAATGTTATCTGAAATTGGATTGCCATCTGGGCCTGTTGCTGTAACTTCAACAACAATTGGGCCATCTGGTAATGGTTCTAATTCCGGAGAGGTGAAGGTGCCGTCAGGTTGCACAACAACATCAATCGTTTGTACATTACCCAAAGCATCGGTGATTGTAATTAATACTGTTTGACCCACTAAATTAGTCGATGCACCTGAAATAATCGGTTGCGGGTTATTAATTAAGCCAATGTCATTTAACTCTAAACTACCAATTAACGCGGTTTCGGGCACCACCCCATCGGTCGTATCACGAAGAGAAAAAATGCCATCATTGTTAGCTGTAAAACTATCATCAAAAGATAAACTACTTGGATCAATACCCTCAGCGATACGTGCAAGTTCCACAAAGGAAGTACCTCCACCAGAACCTGTTGCAGCATTACCACCAGCGGCAGTTGCTTCTAATGTATCCAGTAAATCACCACCACTTTCAAGGGCACTCAAAAAATCACTTACATCTTCACTTAAAGGAGAGGAGGATGCCTCATCTGCAGTATTCGGTTGGTTTAAGCTAGCAATGGCATCATCAATACTATCATCAAAAATTGTTGTTTCTGAGCTATCGCGGGTCGTTTCGGCAACAAGGTCGGGGGTGATTCTTACCCGTTGATTGGCAGGAATAGACAGAGACATACCTTTGATATCGATCATAACCGAGGAGTTCTCAGCAGTGATAATAACATCACCAACCGTCAGCGCGTCCCCCAACGATAATGCCCGAATTGAACCATCTTCTAAAACAATCCCAGCTGAGCCTTGAATGTCTATGATCAGTAATTGATTTGCGTCCATTTTGCTGCCTTTAATCAAGAGTTATACCTTTGTATTACTCAAATTTAGGACATCACAGCCAAAAGGATACTGGACTAAAGTACAGGTTTTGAATTTTTAAAATTGTATTAAAAGATTAAAAAACTGGTAGAAATTAATTTTTGTGCTTTATCAAAGTTCTATTTGCACAAATTGATTTCGTTGTCTAAAACTAAATTTAATTGCCCATAAATTTGGATCTAAGAGGACGAAATGGCTAAGAAAACTAACTTTACCGGTACTAGATTTACAACTCTAATTGGTTTGGTTTTAGCTGCAAATGGATTTACCCCCAATCTTTATGCAGAACAAACTTCGATCATGCCTTTAACTTATGTAGCCGACAAAGCGATTGCGAGCAACCCAGAAGTTCAGCAAGCTTGGCATGCTTTTAAAGCATCTGTTTATGGCATTGACGCAGCACAATCTGGGTATTTACCGACCCTAGACGCATCAATCAGTGCCGGCTATGAAAAGCGCAACTACGGCGTAGAAGATGAATACAATCGAAATACGGCAGAGTTAACATTACGACAAATGCTCTATGATGGTTTCCAAACATCTAATACAGTTAAACGCTTTGAGCGAATTCAGCTCATTCGCTATTTTGAAATGCTCTCCCAAGCAGAGCAAACCGCCCTGCAAGCAAGCGTTGCCTACCTTGATGTACAGAAGTTCACCACGTTAGTTGAGCTGGCACAAAAAAATCTTCAAGAGCATGAATCGGTTTATCAGCAAATTGAGCAAAGTGTTGGTGCTGGAGTTGCAAGAGCTGCCGATCTTGAACAGATCAGCGGCCGCCTATCACTTGCACAATCAAATGTAATGACTGAATACGCAAATCTCCATGATGTTAGCGCACGCTACTTACGCATAGTCGGCGAACTTCCTCAGCAAGGCACCGTGGCTGCAAAATTAAATGAAGACAGCATCCCCATTTCGATTAATCAAGCTCTTGATATTGCCTATAAAAACAGCCCAAATTTTTATGCATCGCTCTACAATATTGAAGCGCAGCAAGCAAATGCCCAATCGCAGAAATCCGCCTTTCATCCAAAGGTTGATTTATCCGCCCGATATGGCTCCCAAGATCGCGATGAACTTGGTTTTAATCAAACCCGTACCGAAGCCCGGGTTGGGATTGATGTACGTTACAATCTCTATAACGGGGGCCTCGATAGCGCTAATTTAGAACAAGCTTATCAAGAAGTTAATATTGCAAAATACCAGCGAGATCAATCCTGTATCGAAATTCGTCAAAATCTGCAAGTTGCTTATAACAATGTCAAAGTACTTGAAAGTAAATTACCAGCCCTTGACCAGCATCGCCGCTCATCAGACAAAGTAAAAGTTGCCTATAAAGATCAATTTGATATTGGTCAACGCACGTTATTAGATGTGTTGGATGCAGAAAACGAGTCATTCCAGTCAAACCGTTCCTATACAGCAGCACTTTATGAACGCCAAAGTGCCATATTAGCGATGCTAGCAGAAATGGGAAAACTACTTCCGACACTTAATGTAAGCTCAGACAAATTCCCGAAAATCACTGAATTAACAGATGATACTATTGCCCATAATGCCGAGTTTATCTGCCCTAAATACGATGTTGCAGCAACAATCAATCGGCAAGCATTTTTGCAAAAAAAAGCCCAACAAGATAACGCCTATATGAGCATGACTGCGATGCCCAGTTATCTCAATGCACCGACCTTAAATAGCAGTACATTTAGTGATGATGATAATGACGGTGTTGCCAACGAACAAGATGATTGCCCTTCGACCCCAACCTTGACTGAGGTAGATGAAAAAGGCTGCACTAAATACAACAGTAATACTAGTAACGTCGAGATCGGTATTCCGTTCGTGGCTGATTCAAGTGTTGTGCGCCCTGAGTATTTGCAAGAAATCGCACGCCTCGCTGATTTTTTAAAATCACACCCATCTAAAAATGTTGAAATACAAGGGCATGCTTCACTCGAAGGGCCTGCTCTTTACAATAAAAAACTATCAGAAAAACGAGCATTCTCCGTGGCTGAAATTTTAATTCAGCAATACGGTGTTGCCCCTAAACGGGTTAAATCACTCGGTTATGGAGTAGATAAACCAAGAATTAATGAGATCTCTGTTCGAGCTAATGCCGCTAACCGCCGTATTGAAGCGGTGATCACAGACACAGAAACTGGCAATAGCTTTGTTGCGGCAAGTTATTAATCTGAACTAGTTAAACAATATAAAGTGGTATTGGAAGCTATATGGAAATAGATGATGAAATCGGTCATGGTGGTATTTTAGTCGACTGCTTAGCAATTTTATGCCACTACCATGATCGTGAATTTTCCCGCGAAACCTTGCTAAATGGGCTTCCTCTTGAGCAAGGTAATCTTACTCCTTCTGGTTTTTCAAGGGCTGCAAAACGCATTGGTTTTAAAACTAAAGTTGTAAATAAACAACTTATTAAAATCAATACGGCATTATTACCCGCTATTTTACTACTAGAAAATAATCAAGCCTGTGTGATCACTGCACTGGATCTGCAATTACACACCGTAGAAGTTATTTACCCTGAACTCAGCGATTCGGCAGTAACCTTACAAATTACAGATCTGAGCAAAAATGCCACTGATATTGTTATTTATACACGTCCTGAATTCACCTTTGATGCCCGCTCGCCAGTGCTGCAAAAACTATCTAAAGACGGCTGGTTTTGGGGCGTGATAAAAGAATGTCGATCCTTGTATAAAGACGTGATTATTTCAGCCATTGCACTAGGCGTACTTTCAATTGCGATGCCATTATTTGTTATGAACGTGTATGATCGAGTGGTACCAAATCAAGCTGTTGAAACACTATGGGTATTAGCCATTGGCGTATTAATCGCGCTGACCGCCGACTTCATTTTAAGGTTAGTACGCAGCTATTTTGTCGAACTCGCAGCAAGTCGTATCGACGTAAAAGTCTCCGCAGTTATTATGGAGCGAGTACTGGGTATGCAGTTAAAAAACCGCCCTACATCGGCGGGCTCATTTGCCAGCAATATCCAGTCATTTGAAGCTGTGCGAGGATTTTTCAGCTCAATCACGCTTATCGCTTTGGTTGATTTACCCTTTGTACTTTTATACCTCACCGTGATTGCTATCATTGGCGTACAGCTTAGTATCCCGATCATTGTCGGAGCACTGTTGCTACTATGCTATGCCTTAGCCGCCCACCGTAAATTAGAAGCGCTATCAGAGCAAACAATGAAAGCCAGTTCAATGCGTAATGCTATTTTAGTAGAGAGTCTCACCAATATCGAGGACGTTAAAAGCTTTCATAGTGAATGTAAAACCCAGGCTGCATGGGAAAAATCAACCATTTATATTGCTCGGGTTAATGCACAGAGCCGGCTGATCTCCGGTTCAATTGCTAACTCAGCCACTTGGCTACAACAATGTGTTGGCGTGATAATTATGATTATTGGGGTGCACTTAGTTATTGCTGGTGATTTAACCCAAGGAGGCTTGATCGCCGCCTATTTATTATCTTCACGCACTATGGGGCCAATCGGTCAATCTGCCGCTGTGTTAGCACAATTCCACCATGCCGCTATTGCCATGCATTCACTCAATGAAATAATGGAAAAAGAAGTTGAGCGCCCTGCAGGAAAGCATTGGTTAAGTCACCCCGTTTTACGTGGTGATATAGAGTTTCATGATGTGCACTTTAAATATGCTGATGACAGTAACGAAGCATTATCAGGTGTATCATTTAAAATCAAAGCAGGTGAAAAAGTGGCTATCCTAGGACGTAATGGCTCAGGAAAAAGCACCCTAGAGAAGTTAATCCTAGGGCTGCATGAGCCAAATTCAGGATCAATTTTAATTGATAACACCGATATTCACCAAATAGATCCCGCAGAATTACGCCATAACATTGGTTATGTTCCACAAACTATCTCACTATTTTTTGGCACCCTCAAAGACAACATCACCTTAAGTGCATGGCACGCCAAAGATGAACAAATTATTAGTGCTTGCGAGCGTAGCCAATTATTCGATCTTATAAACTCTCATCCTGATGGCTTTGACCTACAAGTTGGCGAACAAGGTCGCTTACTTTCTGGTGGACAACGCCAAGCTGTGGGAATGGCTCGAGCATTGATCAATGATCCACCCATACTCATTCTCGATGAACCAACCTCAGCACTGGATCATAATAGCGAAGCCAAAATCATCGCCAATTTAAAACAACACAGCCAAGATAAAACCTTACTTGTTGTTACTCACAGAACCTCATTACTTGAGTTAGTCGATCGTATTATCGTAATTGATAATGGCAAAATTATCGCTGATGGTCCCAAAGCACAAGTGATCGCCTCTTTGAATAACCCGGCTGTGGAGCGTACTTCATGAATAAAAGCAAACTCACGTTAGAGCAACGTTCATTTGAATCAGTCGGACGTGCCATTGAGGCCAGTAAAGGGCAAAAGCCATCAATATTTAATAACTTATTTAAAGGTTGGCTATCCCCACCTAATAGCCAAGATTGGGTGGTCGATGCACAATGGGAAAAAATGCAACAGCAACCAGCCAGTGCCAAGTTACTGCTATATTTAATTTGTTTAAGTATGGTGTTGCTGGTTGTTTGGTCTGCATTTGCAAACCTAGATGAAGTTGCTCGTGGTGAAGGCCGAGTGATCCCATCAAATAAATTGCAACTGATCCAATCCTACGATGGCGGCATGGTAGAGCAAATTAATGTCCGCGAAGGGCAAATCGTCAATGCTGGCGATGTATTAATAAAAATAGACCCTACCAGATATATTTCGAACTTTAGAGAAAACCAGTCAAAAGTGTTGTCACTCAGTGCCAAAGTAGCGCGTCTTGAAGCTCAGACTAAAAAACAACCGTTAATTTTTGATACTAAACTCACTGCTGATGCGCCGGGAGTCGTGATGCACGAACAAGCACTTTACACCAGTAATAACCAAGAGCTTGAACAACAAGTCGCAATTCATAAACGCCAATTAGAACAACGCCGTCAAGATCATATCGAAGCACAAGCAGCCCTGCAACAGCATAGCAATGCCTTACGATTAATAAACCGCGAACTACAAGTAACCCGCCCATTACTACGCTCAGGCGCAGTATCTGATATCGATATTATTCGTTTAGAACGCCAAGCTGTTGATTTAAATGGTGAGATAAACCGCACTAAGGCTGTTATTAATCGTAGCCTTTCAGCTATTAATGAAGCGAAGAATAAAGTAAACGAAGTCGAATTATCTATGATAAACCGTTGGAATAATGAGCTTTCTGAAGCACGGCTGCGCCTAGATGCAATTAAAGAAACCGAATCTGGTTTAGCAGATAAAGTCACCCAAACTGAAATTCGCTCTCCGGTTAATGGCACTGTGCAACGCCTGATGGTCAATACCGTCGGTGGCATTTTACAACCTGGTAGTGATGTACTTGAAATAATACCGCTGGATGACCAACTGATTGTAGAGGCCAAAATCCCTCCGAAAGACATTGCTTTTTTACGTCCGGGACAAGCTGCAATGATCAAATTTAGTGCTTACGATTTTGCGATATACGGCGGACTAAGCGCCGAAGTTATACAAATTAGTGCCGACACGATTACTGATGAGCGAGACAACACGTTTTATTTAGTACAGCTGAAAACGGACAAAAGCCACTTTGCCGAAAACCTAACAATTATTCCAGGAATGACAACTCAGGTAGATATTATTACTGGTAAAAAAACCGTGTTGGAGTACTTGCTTAAACCGGTATTACGAGCAACCTCATTAGCAATGACTGAGCGTTAATTAATATTATTCTTACATTTTTAATATGGAACTATAATGCGCCAAAGTGTCTTTATCACCGAAGCTAAGTTTATTTCACCTCACTGGCAAGCAGCCTACCCTGAATGTGAAATACGACAGCAACAACCACACAATATTACAGCAGATACTATTTTATGGATCTTAGCTGGCAGTCCTGATTGGCTTAGCGTAGTACAAAGGTACAGTAAAAATCGCATTCCAGTGATTGTGATGAGCAAAGAGTTAAACATGGCAGAACTCTGCGCTGCGCTGCAAGTGGGAGCTCGCGGTTATGTTGAAGCATTTGCCAGTAAGGTAATTATAGAGCAAGTGGCAGAAACCGTTATCAGTGGCGGCATCTGGTTACCGGGTCAGTTGCTATCAAATTTAGTCGGCGTGCTCTCAAAGCAGTCAATCAGTTATCAGCATGCTTGTGATCTAACACTATTAACCAAACGCGAACACCAAGTGGTCGATATTGTTGTCACAGGTGCCAGTAATAAAATGGTTGCAAAGCAATTAAACATTACCGAACGTACCGTTAAAGAACATATGAGCTCGATTTTTAACAAGCTCAAAGTTCGTGACCGTATGCAATTGATGCTCGCAGTAAAAGGAAGTTAAAAAATTGAGAATTCAATTTCTAATACTTGTGCATCTTCCGTAATGTTATAAATCAACCGCATTTTTCTACATTAAGAACCAGAGTACAAACGCAATACTATGTCCGTAGATTAGAGTCTACCTTGGGCAGAATACACAACCCTATATTTTATTCTTCCGCGCTTGCTTTTACTTCATCATCAACTGGTTGCGATACTATGCCATCGAATCCTAGCCCTTGTAATGTCACCTGATCTTCGGGGTTATTAACGCCCTCAGCAATGACTTTTATACCAATTGAATGAGCTAGTGCGCACACTCCTCTTAAAAAAGTCTGATTATCTTGGCTGTAACTAATATTGTGTCCGTAAATACTATCAATTTTAATCATTTCAAGACCTAACTCATGAATTTTATCTATTTTAGTGAAAGCTGGCCCGACCCGTTTCAGTGCCACTTTTGCTCCCATACTTTTCACTTGCATACAAAAATCTTTAAAAATAGTCAATTCAGCAACAGCTAAACTTTCACGTATATCAAAACAAATATGCGCTGCTAATTTTGGAAACGCCAATAAATAAGTCAATATCGCAGCAAGCGCGGCATCATCTAATAATGTTTCTTGTGATAATTCCACCGATATAAGTTTTAAATCCTCTCGCGCTTCAAATGTTTGTACCAGATATTTGATCAAGCCCCAGTCTAATCGAGCAAGTAACTTCAATCGCTTTGCCCATTGTAAGTAATAGCCACTACGATAGAGCTCACCATTGAGTAATAAACTTAAGCTCACTTGGTTTTGTAATAACTTACCCGAAAAAGATTTAACCGGATAAAGCAACACATCTAAGTCATTATTATCTAACGCGCGCTCAATCGCCTCACGCCAACTAGCAGCGTCAGAAAATAATTCATTGCGCTGCTTATTATTATTAATTTGAACCTGTATTGTCGGCTCTGCCACGGCGGCTTTTAATAAATTATCGACCCGTTTTAACAATGTAAAACGACTATCTTCACGCTCTATATAACTACAACTGTGTGGGATAGTTAAACCAATATGACTGTATTCTGCCAGTAATACTGCATGTTGTTTAAGTACCTTCGAACTCAGACTTTCGATATCATCAGTGTCATTTACCAATACCGCAAAATCGCTATGAGACATACGGGCAATATGACTTGCTGAAAAACGATCTTCATTGGCTTCTAAAAAAGCGACCAATGTTTGTGTAAAGCGGCGTAAAAAAGCCACCATCTCAACACGATTTATTTGCTCACTGATCAGGTCAAGATTGACAATACGAAATAAAAATAACGCGCCATGAGCATGTTCTTTTGATTGCTCCAATTGTGCTTCTAAAGTGGCACAAAAATACTCTCGATTCGCCAAGCCAGTTAATTCATCGTGCTGGCTTTTAAAACGAAACTCCTCTAAGCGTTTATTATCTTCTTTAATAATACGACTAAAGCGCGTTGACAGAAGATTCATCGAACTAACTAACCGAGCAAATTCATACGTTTTTGGTACTTTAGATTTAATAAAACGTTTATCACCTAGCGCATTTGCTTGCTGCACAACATCATCTAACGGGCGTAAAATTCGACTTAAAAAATGAGCACTCGCTATACATGCGGTAATCGCCACCATAAAAAAACTCCAGAATAATCGAATCGCGCTCTCCCATAGCGCTTGCTCTGTGTATTGACTATGGCTCTCTACATATAAAGTACCAAACTGCTGCCAGCCATCGCTCACTTGCGCAACGCCTGGCATCACATGTAATTGATAAAGATGATGAAACCAAAGTGGCGCCGATGTATCAAATTCACCACTAAATACTCGTTTTACGATCGGTTCACCTTGCGGGTCCTGCAATTCAATACGTTGGTAGTGCCCTGTATCAAAAGTAGCAGAAATAAGTAGCTCTAATTCAACATGATCTTTATGCAGCTGACTGAGCATTAAAGCCAAGCCATTAGCATTATCAATATTTTTTAAATACAACTGAGAAGAAAAATACTGTTTAGCCGAATACGTACTAATGAGCACACTACTGACGAAACCAATAATTATGACCACTAAAATAGCCAACCACAGTTCTTGGCGTAAAGTGATCTTACTTTCACGTTTAAATAAGGACATAAATGACATCACCAGATAATTCCTTCTTGTTGTGTTTGTTCAATAATTCGTCGCCAGCGAGATAACCTAGCAGTTGGATTGGCAACACTTTGGGTTGAGTTGTTCGCCCACAAGCCTTGGCTGTTAAAACTAAAAACGGGGCTTAGATCGGTGCGTTTAGCGGCAGGCAGTACTTTTGTTATTAAACTATCTAATATCAGCGGTTGTGCATTAGGAGTAACAAAATACCCCAACACCATATGCGCCTGAGTTTGTTTTGAGTTAGGACCGCCGATCTGTGCTTTAACGTAGATCAAACGTAACTTATCATCTTCAATGCCAAGTACTCGCAGACTAATATATTTAGCAATCGCATAATCTTCGCAGTCACCAAGGCCTTTGCCTAATGTTTCAAGTGGCGTTGCCCAGTAATCATTTTGCTGCCATAGCTCAATATCAGTACGGTAGCGTAAGTTGCGAGCAAAAAAATCATTTACGATTAAGATTTTTTGTTGCTCAGTTTGATTCTGTGACTGAACCAACATCGTTTGCCAATTACGTGCTACCGCTACGCGCGTTGGTCCAAATTGCAGGTTCATTTTTTCTAAAAAGACATTAAACTGGATGGGGAGACGATCGGCAAAAACCACACTGGTAACTAATATAAACAATAGCGCAAAATGCAGTAACGGGCAGTTACTAAACTTTCGCAAAAGCATGCAGCAAAAGTGTAAAACTCTCACTGACGCGACCATAAGTATATTAATAAAAACCGAGTTATTTTTTTACGTGCCACAAGCTTTATTCAATAAAAAACATTAAATAAAGCATAGCACTGAAGTATTCACTGTGAGATATTTTAGCGTGTCTTTTGTTAGTTACTAACATAACTAACAACTAATTTATTAGATCAAGCGTTTTAGTAATAAGTTACTTTTTTAACTTCGCGTGGTTTAATTTCACCTATGTATAAGTCATGCACCCGCTTCATATCAAGTTGTAACTCTGTGGCATAGGTATCACCTACGGCATAGGTTTTAATTACTTGTGCGCCTTTAATAATCCCTTGTACTTGCCCTTGCAAGTGATCGTTTTGTGCAATACTGCCTTGCACTGTGGTGCCTGCGGTAATTTTTTGCCCATATACTTGCTCTGCCAGCTCACGATACGCTTCTAGTTTTGATGCTTTAATCGCCATTAATGAGCGTTGTGATTGGTTATCACCCGGTTGCGCACTGATCGGCGCATAACCCACGGCTTTTAGAATTGGGTAGTTATCTGGCTCAATATACTTATATTCCACATGTTTATCAAAAATACTGCTACAGCCAGCTAGACCTAAGCTTGCTAATATACAAATTGAAATCACAATACGCATGGCTTCTCTCACGCTTTAAAAGAATCATTAATAACTAAATCAATGCACGATCAATGCCATAATTAACTGCTATGACGGTTTTAAAGCAACCTTGCAAAACAATTGGTACAGTCCTTGCTCTGTCACTGTTAATAGCAAATGTATATTCATGGGGTTAGGGTAATGAAGCGAATTTTATCAATGGTAGTAATCGCCAGCAGTTGGCTAAGTATTAGTCTATTTTCCTCCCATACAGTTGCCCAATGGTATGAATCAACCGGCCATGCAAGCATTAAAAATGATGATATAAGTGCGGCAAAATCGGCGGCAATAAAAGATGCTATCACCCAAGCTTTAGTGTTCTCAGGGGCACGCGTCAGCTCAATGCAAACCTTAGTAGATGGGGTGTTAACCCAAGATCAACTAAAAATAAACAGCCATGGCGAAATTCAAAAGATAGAGATGATCAGCGAAGATCGTAAAGCCGATCAATTTGCAATTACTTTGCGCTTGGATATCTTCCCTCAACAAGAACACTGCCCTGCGAACCAATTTACTAAATTTGTTGCGATCACCCAAACACAATTAAATAATCGCGAACAAGCGAAGATGGGTCAAATATTTGACATTAATAAAGCCACCAGCGAAGCACTCTACAAAACGTTAAATCAATCGGCTATGAATGCTAAACCAACGGCTTATTTTAATTTTCCGATCCGCGTTGGCGAATTTTTTAATCAACAATACGATTACAGTAATGCCCTATTAGAAGAAATATCGAGCCGCAGTAATTCTCAGTATGTATTGTTAAGTCAAATTGTTGATATCTCAAATGGCGATAAACTCAATAACAGTTATGCTTTTTGGCAGGACGAAACCTACCAACGTTCATATAAAATAGATTTTGCCTTGTTTGATGGCACCACTTACGAGCGAATGTGGCAAAAAAGTTATCGCAGTCAAGCTATCTGGCCATTTGAAAAAACTGCAATTATTGACGTGTTTAGTGATAAATTTTGGAGTTCAGATTACGGCCAAAATATAGCCGACATAAACCAAACCGTTAGTTACGACTTACAAGCCGCAATGGCTTGCCTTGAAACCCAAGGTAAAATATTACATATAGAAAACAATAAGCTAATTATTAATTTAGGCAAAGCTCATGGTATTGAAAAAGGCCAACGCTTAAATATTGCACATCATAACTATTTAACGGATGCAGCGGGAAATAAAATGCCACACCTGATCACCACGCTCAATCAAATACAAGTTGAGCAGGTATATCAACAAAGTGCGGTTGCCGTCAGTATTGACCAACAACCACTGCCTAATATTCAAATAAATGATGTAGTAGAACTGACTAATTTAGAGCCTTAGTTAATTGTTGGTGTAAGCTTGGGTGCTCAATAAGCCAATTAGCAAGTAATTCAATGCCCGCTAAATGCGGGTAATGTTTACGACAGGCCAAAACCACACTTCGCTGTTGAGTTGGGAAGATTGGCAAGTAGCTAATACCTGCACGCTCTGTGCACGCAAGCTTAGGCACAAAGGTTACCCCATCATCCATAGCCACCAATGCTAATAAGGTTTCTAAGCTATTACCTCGGTACTCATTGGACACATCAACCCCAGCGGCAAAACAAAATTGCTGGGCTTGATCTTTAAAACAATGACCATCGCTGAGCATCAATAAACTGCACTCTTGTAGCTCATCTAACGCTATTTTACTGCGTTTTGATAAACTATTTTGCGCTGACATAGCAACCAAAAAGTCTTCTTTATACAATTTAACTGTATGATAAAGTTTAAGTTCAGGCACATCTGCTAATATAGCAATATCTAACTCACCGTTATCCAGTGCGCTTAATATAGTCGCGGTTTGCATCTCAACAAAAGCAAATTGGCTATCAGCAAACGCTTCTTTCATCGAGGTGAGTAAGGTGGGTAATAAATACGGTGCAATCGTTGGAATAATGCCTATTCTTACTTTACCTTGTAGTGGCGACGATGACGTTGCTGCTAGCTCTTTTAATATTTGGGTTTGCTCTAAGATCACTTTGATCTGTGTCAACAAACGTTCACCTTGAGCCGTTAAAGTAACCTGCTTAGTAGAGCGGTCAAATAAAGTAACACCCAGCTCTTGTTCAAGTTTTTTAACCTGTCCACTGAGAGTGGGTTGACTGACAAAACATGCATCGGCGGCTTTACGAAAATGCTTAAAGTGCGCAATCGCTTTTACGTATTCAAGATCTTTTAAATTCACTGCAAACTCACAATTAATCGGTAATACCTATCATACTAATATAAACAAACGATTGGAGCTATTATAACTTTCACGACATAATGGCTATCAACAAATCAAGAGGAACTAAAAAACATGTTAAAGAATATTGAAGGTCAAACAATTCCACAGGTTACATTTGCAACACGTCAAAATGACGAATGGAAATCAGTAACTACCGATGACATTTTTAAAGGTAAAACAGTGGTTGTGTTTTCACTACCCGGTGCATTTACACCAACCTGTTCATCAACTCACTTACCACGCTACAACGAATTAGCTGGTGTACTTAAACAAAACGGCGTTGACGACATTGTGTGTGTATCAGTAAACGATACCTTTGTAATGAATGCATGGGCTGAGCATCAAGAAGCACAAAACATTACCTTATTACCAGACGGTAACGGCGAATTCACTGACGGCATGGGCATGTTAGTTGATAAAAACGATTTAGGTTTTGGCAAACGCAGCTGGAGATACTCTATGCTGGTTAAAGATGGCGTAATTGAAAAAATGTTCATCGAACCAGATTTACCTGGCGACCCGTTTGAAGTATCAGATGCAGACACTATGCTTGATTACATCAACCCTAAACAAGTTAAACCAGAGCCGGTGAGCATTTTCACTAAACCTGGCTGCCCTTTCTGTAAAAAAGCGAAAGCATTATTAACAGATAAAGGCCTAGTATACGAAGAGATCACTATGGGTGTTGGCGCATCACTGACTAGCCTAAAAGCTATTTCAGGCCGTGAGACCGTACCACAAGTATTTATCGGCGGTAAGCACATTGGTGGCTCTGACGATTTAGAAAAATACTTTGCTTAATTAAGTAAATACCTTAAGCAAATAATAAGGGGCAGCAATGCCCCTATCCATACCCTTTTTAAATACCCATTTTAAATACCTATTTTATTAACTAATTTAAAAACCAGTTTTTTAATAAAATTGGTATTGAGGACATCACCATGAAAGAACTAAACACCGACGTTGTTGTAATAGGTGCTGGCACCGCAGGTTTAAGTGCTTACCGCAATGCAAAACAACACACGTCTAACGTATTAATGATTGAAGCAGGCCCATACGGTACTACCTGTGCGCGAGTTGGCTGTATGCCAAGTAAATTACTTATTGCCGCCGCAGAAGCCGCCCATGCAATTGAAGCCGCGCCAGCCTTTGGTGTGCACAGCTCAAAACCAACCATAAACGGTGTTGAAGTAATGGCGCGCGTGCGCAATGAGCGCGACCGCTTCGTAGGTTTTGTAGTAGAAGCCGTGGATGAGCTACCCACTGATGATAAAATAGTAGGCTACGCAAAATTTTTAGATGCCAATCGCGTACAGATTGACGACCATACAATTATTACCGCTAAGCGCTTTGTAATTGCTACCGGCTCTCGACCTGCTTACCCTAGCGTATTTAATAACTTTGGCGACAGACTAATCATTAACGATGACGTTTTCGATTGGCAAGACTTGCCAGAGTCAGTTGCTGTATTTGGCCCTGGTGTTATTGGCCTCGAAATTGGCCAAGCGTTGCATCGCTTAGGTGTTAAGGTAAAACTATTTGGTGTGGGTGGCGCGATTGGCCCAATTACCGACCCAGTTATAAAAGACTACGCAAATACTGTATTTGCTGAAGAGTTTTTTGTCGATACCGATTCAAACGTATCCGATATGAAACAAGTAGGCGATAAAGCGCAGCTTACCTATGTCGACAAAAACGGGCAAAAACAAACCGAGCAATTTGATTACGTACTTGCCGCGACGGGCCGCGTACCAAACACCGACAAACTCGGTCTTGAAAACACTGGCATTGAGCTTGATGAACGTGGCGTACCAATCGCTGATAAACACACAATGCAATGTGGCGACTCCAATATATTTATCGCCGGAGATGCCAGTAACATGATCCCACTACTGCATGAAGCGAGCGACCAAGGCTCCATCGCAGGGCAAAACGCGGGGCGTTTCCCTGATGTACGTATTGGCCTGCGCCGAGCGCCAATTGCAGCCGTTTTCAGCGACCCACAAATTGCTATGGTCGGTGAAACGTACAAGCAAATAACGGCTCGTTATGGTGAGTGTGGTTGTTTTGAAATTGGCGAGGTCAGCTTTGAAAACCAAGGCCGCAGCCGCGTAATGTTGAAAAACAAAGGCCATATGCGTTTATACGCAGAGCAAGGCACAGGCTTATTTTTAGGTGCTGAGTTTATTGGCCCACAAGCTGAGCATATCGCCCACCTACTGGCATGGGCTGTACAAAACAAAATGACTGTACCACAAATGCTCGACATGCCATTTTATCACCCAGTGATAGAAGAAGGCCTACGTACCGCACTGCGTGATTTAAACGCTAAGCTGAAATTTGGCCCAGATATCATTAACCAATGTATGGAATGTGGCCCTGGAGCATAAATAATAAAAAGCCAGTTAATTTAATTAATTGGCTTTATTACATATGATAAACTGCCAAATTATTAATTTTTTACAAGGAATGATTACATGGAAACTGACTTTTCTACTTTTGAAGAAGCGTTATATTTAGATAGTAAAAAAGCATTCAAGCAAATTTTAGCTGACTTGGGTGATGATATTTATGTAATCGGTTTTTATCACTCTGGTAGCTGTTCATTTTTACCTATGTTCAATACTCATACTGATTTTCAAAGCACATTTGAAGACGAATATGACTGCGAAGAAGATGACCGTTTACTCGCTAAATGGAACGTCAGTGACTTTCCATCATTAGAAGATTACTCAGAATATTTTGAACACAGTAGTGAAATTCTACAAACACTCGACAATGACGATAGCTATGAAATAGTCAGTGATGAAGAAATCCAAAAATATTGGCAAGCATGGTTATCAACCTTAGAGCGCGTGTTAATTCGCTTAGATAACGAAGGTATATTTTCAGAAGGTGTAGAGCGAAACTCAATCACGCTTGCCATACTCGCTTACGATGAAACTGAAGATGAGCAATTTTCACGCATTAAACGCATGAATCCGCCCGCTGTTTTAGCAACTATTGAAACCGATTTTGAAACAATGATTGCCAGCCGTAACGAAGCAGAGCAATTAGCGATGGCAGAATTTGAGCGTATGTTACAAGAGCGTTAGTTTTTAATAAATAGCTCTATATTGGCGCATAGTAAGTAATTGAGTAAAGACGAATTCAGCTATGGCTGCATTTCAATAAAATACATTAAAGCGAGCCTTTTTATAGGCTCGCCAAGTAGCTAAAAGGAATTTTATATGTGGTTTGAAAAACTGACAGGCTTTAGTGAAGAATCCCCGTTACAAGTGCATAAAAATTTATCAGTTAACGGTAATATTTTAAAATCTCATATTAATGCAAAGGAATATCATTGCGGCTTATTAGAAACACCATCATTAGCCGAATTAAGAAATCGCGTTAATTATAATAAAGCGCTAGATACAAAAAACTCTATTCGTGAAATCGTTGCGAATGTTCAAGACCTTCATACTGATAAGAACAATGTCGGCGCATTATTCCAGGTTGCCTCCCAATTCAACCTCTTAGAAATGGTTTCTCCTGATGTTACACCTGAGCACGGTGTCGATGGCTATGAGTATGATCGTACTCAAGGACCTGCTTGCGCTATAGCTGCAGGTGCCGGAACTATTTATCGAAACTATTTTGCAAACGTAAATGGTGAAATTGGTCAAACGGCTAATAATCAGATCGATTGCCTGAGTGACATTGGTGCCGCATTAGGAAATAAAAATAACCGTCTTTGGCAAATGAAAAATGGTTATGCTTTGGCATCTGAAGAAGGTTTAATAGAAATAAATGAAAAAATTAACTCTGCGACTAAATCTGAACTCGACAAATTAAAAGCTTTGTTACGCATTGGCATCCAATGGGATACAGAGGTGACACTAAATGATCTAAAGCAAACAGTCAGCCAAGTTTATTGTTCAGCGCTTCCTGTCGCATATTCACAAATACCTCCAACGTTATGGGCTAATTTTGCCAAACTGATATTAGAGGCTTGTTACGAAGCAACAATATGCTCTGCTATTTTGAACTATCAAAAAACTGGAAACAATAAAGTATACCTAACACTTATTGGTGGTGGCGTATTTGGTAATGATAGACAATGGATTTTACAAGCCATTGAGCGCGCCTTGAAACTATACGAGTACGCAGACCTTGATATATTTATTGTAAGTTACGGCTCTTGTGATCCTTATGTTCAAAAATTCATAGATAATTTTTCAAAAAATAAATGATAACTACAATAAAAAGCTAGCGTCATTAATAACGAAACCTTACCAACATAAGCTTTAAGAGCGTTGGTAAGGCGCTAGCCTTTTAATTGTTAATCCAATGGCTTTTTATTTCATTAAGGCTTGCTTAGTAACAACTTTATCACCATGACTTGGCGGCGTTGAGGTAACAATAAAACCAGCTCGTCCGCAGCGTAGTTGCATAACTGATGCACTAACCCCGCTGGCACTGTAGGCCTTGTTGCGGGTTTTATATCGCTAACAAAGTCGCCTGCCCATTAAGTACAAAAAAGAACGGCTCTGCAAACTCATGCTTATGCGACTGCTCCCCGTCGGCACTCGCTCTTGGATCACATTCAATGCAGTACTCTTCACCAAATGCCAACCATCACAATTATCACCCTTATGCCCCCAGTTATAATGTTCAGCGTTATCGACTGAAATAGGCATTGCCATATCTTCGCTATCCCTTAAAAGCTACTGCACAACAAAGTAAAACATCACCGTTTAAAATAGTAGTCAATTTAATTTATACAAGGAAACCACACTTATTCGCGCATAAAAGTGTGAAAAAACACACTTATTAGCGCATAAAAGTGTAAAAACTTGCATTTATTCGCGCAATAAAGTGTAATTAATCATCTAGTGAGTAATACGAGACCTGCCATGCAACGATTAATTTTAGAAAAGTTATTAGATTGGAAATCTAAGCCAGCACGAAAACCCTTATTAATTGATGGCGCTCGCCAAACAGGTAAAACTTATTTATTACAAACTCTATTAGGCAGTACCTTTGCAAACGTGATTCGAATCGATTTTTTAGAGTCCCCGCAAATGAGTGAAGCATTCGCAGATTCGTTATCCCCCGAAAACGTACTATCTAATATAGAGCTACTTACAGGAAAAACGTTTGACCCTAATACAGATCTACTGATCCTTGATGAAATAGGCGAATGCCCTAAAGCAGTCACGTCCCTCAAATACTTTGCTGAACAAGCGCCGCACATGCATATTGCCGCCAGTGGTTCTAATATCGGTTTATTAAACTCCTTTCCTGTAGGTAAAGTGGAGCAACATAATCTGCGCCCTCTCACATTTCGTGAGTTTCTGATCGCCTCGAAAGAAACCGCTCTAATTAAGGCATTTGCAGCACAAACAAACTCAAGTGCAGCACATAGCAAATTATTCTCAAAACTCACTGATTATTACTTTACTGGCGGTATGCCAGAGGCTGTAAGTACATGGTTTGATTTATCTGATCACAGTATCATTGACCGCGTTCAAGCTGTAACAGATATTCATAAAAATTTAGTACTGGGATATCAACGAGACTTCGGCAAATACTCAGGAAAAGTAGATGCAGGATTAATTGAGGCTGTATTTAACAATGTTCCAGCACAGCTATCATCAGTGATGGATGAATCGGTTAATCGCTTTAAATTTAAAGGGATGCACGATAAAAAATCTCGCTATAGTGATTTTGAAAGCGCTATTTCTTGGTTAAATAAGTGCCGCTTGATACTCAAAAACCACCCTATTGATGGCACACCTAAAAGCCCACTAGCAGCATATAAAAAAGATAATATAGTTAAATTATTTCTTTTTGATGTGGGCTTATTAAATCATATGCTAAACATTGGGTATAAAGAAATAAAACAACAAGGCTATGAATACAAAGGCTTTGTGGCCGAAAACTTTGTACAACAGGAACTTGCTGCACAAGGCATTGACCCAACATATTCATGGGGTGATGCAAGAGCGGAGATCGAATTTGTGGTCTCTGATGACGAAGGCAACATACTGCCTATCGAAGTAAAAAGTGGTAAACGCACCAAAGCAAAATCACTACAATCGTACATAAATAAATGCCAGCCCATCAAAACAATTAAACTCACAGGCACGCAAGGCTCATCACCACTGGAAAAGGAGTATATTGTCCTCCCGCTCTACTACAGTGAATATGTAGTAAGCAAACACCTGAGGCTGATGAATTGATAAAAGATAGACCTATCAGATTGCACACCAATTTAAACATCGTTGAGAAAACTGGCGGGTGCTTACAAAGCTATTATGATGGTGAACTCATACTTAAAGTAAAAGGACTGTGGTTCGCAGGTAAAGCCTTTTTTACAAGGTACTAGCGCTAGGCACTATTCATGGAGGGTAGAAAAAGCCTAACTAAACAACTTTAAATAGCTAAAGCCCAAACATGCGCTTTAGCTACCAAGTCATACTCAAAGCATTGTTTTGATGCGTATACAGATAACCTAAAGCTATACTACAAGCTTTAGCTTGTTCAAATACCCTACCCAACCTCGAAAATAATCTTTAGCTACCCACTTGCCAGAATGGCAAGAAAGCTCTTACTTGGAGCTCTGTAAATAACTGTACTGGATAAAATAACAACCATTCTCGCTTCCATAGTCAGCTTCGAGCGAAAAATATTCACTCATCTATCCATTTTCACTATTCAGTGAAAGTATTATGTCGTGATAGATAGAAACAAACCAAGCCAAAGCGGTATTAAATTAATTAATACAATTACAAGTGATGGTTAATGAATAACAACATAATAGCTCAGGGCAAGATCACGAACTTTACCTTGACTTAAAAGTATGATCTTATACTCCTTTTTAAGGAGCCCCCATGCCTGATATTCAACTATTTAAATATTTCGAATCAATTGATGACCCTCGCCAGCAGGGTAAAGTTGTCCATAAACTTTTTGATATCATATTCTTAGCTGTCAGCGCTGTCATATCTGGGTGCCAAGGCTGGGAAGATATTGAAGATTTTGGCCATGATAGATTAGA
>NZ_JACJDM010000062.1:0-24617 GCF_014163545.1 Pseudoalteromonas sp. SR45-6 | reverse complement strand
GTCATGACTAGGTGTATAGCCAAATTTAAAGTGAGTTTAAAAAGTAACAACACTTGGTTTTTTGAATAAAAAGATCAAGAAAACACAGCTGCCTGCTTGACCGGAACTTTCTAATGGGTGACCCCTCTGGCTTAAGCTGTAAAAATGGTTTGCTATAATCGCGAAGCGATGGCCAACTGTTTTTATCAGTTTAAACAGCTTGTTATTCTTCTTTCAGCTTTTGCAAATATTTAATCAACTCATGGATGTTTGTGTAAGAGTTGTTATTTTCAGAGTCTTTTTCTGCTTTATAAATTCTTTCAGAATGGGCTAAAGCGGCTTCAAGAGTACCTTCACTCAATGACTTATTAAAAAAACCTTTTTGAGTTTTTTTATAATCAGGTAAATAAACTTTAAGATCATCTATAACTAAGTCACCTACACTTTTAGTTGG
The DNA here is from genome assembly GCF_014163545.1 of Pseudoalteromonas sp. SR45-6. Taxonomy (NCBI): domain Bacteria; kingdom Pseudomonadati; phylum Pseudomonadota; class Gammaproteobacteria; order Alteromonadales; family Pseudoalteromonadaceae; genus Pseudoalteromonas; species Pseudoalteromonas sp. SR45-6. Next base: position 24,184 of record NZ_JACJDM010000062.1, on the reverse strand, counting down.
GGTTCTAGCATAAGGCTTTGTAGTCGGGTTGTAATGGAGTAATAACCAATATTCAAAAGATGGTATAGAAATAATTGCTTCGAATTTAGTTTGTTCATCTAGCCCTTTTTCACTCAACTCTTTATTTATATTTTTAACTTTTTCAATTGCATCGTAAAAAGTAGAATGAGAGTCTCTATCGAATACACAACAAACTTTGTTGTAGCTATCACCAGATGATAATTCCTGTTGGTATAAACTATATGCATGGTTTACAACATTTATCGGACTTGATCCACATTTTCCATCAATCTCAATGTTTGCTGAATCCAATTCCAAAGTAACTCTTATTTCCTCAAAATATATAGGTTCAGTTTTTTGCCCTTCACAAACAATTAAAACACGATCGTATGGTTGTCTTTTAGATTTCTTTCTTACACTGTCCTCAGATTTTCTTGCTTTGCGCTTATGAAAAAGATCTTCACTGCCCATATTAATCTCCTAAATACTCTAAGTTACTGACTAATGGCAGAGCTCCATAACGTCCAGATAAATAAGCTTTCTCTAGGTTATCAGTTCCTTTTCTCGGGCTAAAATCTGTCAAAGGATATACTGTGGTTGATTGATCTTTTTCTTTATTACAGAACCAAATTTGATCTCTTCTAAATACTCTTTGATCTAAGATTGAAGTCTCATGGGTAGTAAATACAAGTTGTGCATTCTTAGGGTTTGTTTTCTTGTTATTAAATAACTTAATTAAAAACTTAACCATATTGGGATGCAGACTATCGTGTAGTTCATCAATGAAAAGAACTTTTCCGTGCTCTAAACTATCAATCCAAGGGCCCGCAAATGAAAATAACTTTTGAGTGCCATCAGACTCTTCATCCAGATCAAATAAAACATCATCACCGTCTGAATCTTTATGGATTGTCTTAACATCAATAAATTCTTTGCCTTTTAGATCTGATAGTAATGATTCCTTCAACTCATTCGGCATCTCAGCAGGAAAAAAATTACTATCAATCTTGTGTGATTCTAAAGCAATGTTACTAATATCAAGATCAGCGGACTTAAGAAATTTTAAAACCGCTTGTTTACCTTTTTCATTTTCGCATAACTTAGCAGTGAAATCAGAATCCCAACCATTAATTCCTGTTACTTTTAATGTCTTTGCAAACCAGTCATATACTGGCTTTAATTGCTGGCTATTCAACATAACAGCCGTAGATAAGAATAGAGAGTTTGCTTTTGTTGATTCTTTCCATAATTGTTTTTTTCCTTGGAAATATGAAGAGAAGTCCCAAATATATTCTTGTTTTTCTTCATCAAACGCCCTAATAAACCAGCGCTGTGCTCGACCCTTTGGTGATGAAAATAACCATTCATCCTTGATTTGATTGTTGGTCAAAGAAAACCCGTATTGATATTTTACACCTTCAGCAATAAATACCACTTCAAACTCAGTAGCTTTCTTTGCTGTTTCTTTGGATAACCTGAATGGAGAAACGGGTAATTCATCCCCTCTTTGAGACTCCTTTGCAGAATTCATTACGATTGACTTCATTGTATTCAACGCAAGAATAAAGTTTGATTTACCTGCTGAATTGGCGCCATAAATTGCAGCTGTTTTCAATAAAGAAGTATTATACGGTTCTTCTAATTCAAATGTATTCTCTTCTAATTCATCGTTTGCTGTTTTGGTTAAATTTAAAGACTGCCTATGTTTAATTGACCTGAAATTTTCTACAAACATTTCAATAATCATATTAACGCCTAATTTAAAGTTGATTTTCGACAATTATAGTCGAATTTTGACTTTAAATCATCAACTAGCTAAATTTAAATGGAAATTTGAGAGTGAGGCATAACATCTTTATCAGAGGACACTTTCCCAATTTTAGCGCGAAAACGTCTTTATTTTGTGAACGTATATTAATAGCCAATAGTGTAAATTCTTGCCAACTATAAATATTATGCTTTATATAGCTTATATAAACATGCAAAAAAGAAGGAAGTCTCCTCTTATTCTTGCCAAGTTAATGACGACTCACCTGAATGACTGGTTCTCGCTCATAGCTGTCTTTCAGATGAAATATAAACCTATTTTTCAAAACTATGAGATCAGATATCAGCCACTGTAATTTATGCGTCTTCTTCTTTACTGATCAGATCAACCATGCGTTGACTAATCTCGTCATCGCTGAGATCTTCTTTATGAGTGCCTATTGTCCATACATGGCCAAATGGGTCTTGTAATGTACCGGCCCTATCACCGTAAAATTGGTCATGAACTGGGCGTATTTCTTTACCACCTAAGGCAACCGCATTAGCAAATACGGCATCTACATCTGCAACGTAAAGCATTAAGCTCACAGGCGTGCCACCAAGCTCATCTGGGCTTTTAAAATGCGCTTCAGGACACATATCTGAAAGCATAATATGCGAATCACTAATTTTAATTTCTGCGTGAGCAATCCCGCCATCTGGCAGCGGCATTTGCATAATGAGCTGGGCATTAAATACCTTCTCATAATACTCGATTGCTTTTGCTGCGCCGTTAATTATCAAGTAAGGAGTAATTGCATGATACCCCTTTGGTATTGCTGAAACCGTCATTTTACGCTCCAAATGTGTGACCTTATTAAATAAAGGTTAGTCGATATCAGCTGAAAGTCAGCTTTACAAAAATGAAAACTAAATACTCTGGTTTAAGTAATAAAGTAGTTATAGCCCTTTAAAAATAAATAACTCCCCCAAGGTCTATAAACACAGTGAGCAATTTAGCTATTTTTTGAAGGAGTTAATGATGAGCAAAACATTAATCATAGGCGCAAGTGGCCAGATTGGTAAAATAACGACACAGTTACTACTTAATGATCAGCATCAGGTTGTCGCTCTCGTACGTGATAAAAATAAGTTAAGCGATTTAAGCAGTCCCTACCTCAGCGTGACCGAGCAAGATCTCGAGGGTGACTTTAGCCAAGCATTTGCAGGCTGCGAACAGGTAATTTTTGTTGCCGGTTCTGGCGGAAATACCGGCGATGATAAAACATTATTAATTGATTTATGGGCTGCGGTTAAAGCCGTAAATTATGCAAAGCAATATGATATAAAAAACTTTATTATGGTCAGTTCAATTGGCGCAGATGATCCTGATGCAACAGAAAGCGATTTAAAACCTTACTTAGTTGCTAAACATATGGCTGACGAACATCTAATCAATAGCGGCCTAAATTATACTATTGTACGCCCAGGTTCACTTACCAACGACAGTGCTTCATTGCAAATCACCACACAACGGCCAAGTGAACGTAAAGATGCAAAAGTCAGCCGTGAAAACGTGGCAAATGCCTTGTTGCAAGTGGTAAAAACGGCTCCTGGTGACAACCGAATATTTGAGTTATTTGATGCCAATTAAAACCAGTATCTGGCTGTAATTACAGAAATACCAGGAGCTATAGCAGAATAATTTTCTGTATGCTCCTGCTGTTACTTAGCCTAACAATATTTATTAGTTTGGTGATTCAATGTATTACGCTAAACGTTATAGCGTTGAACTTTATATTGAATTACCAACTAATATTTTGAACACTCTGACCTTAAACCCTGTTTAGTAATCAATATCACTCCTGACTTTAAACAGCACATCGCCAATTTTCAAATCATTATATTTGGGTTGTGCAATCTCAATGTTATCTGCATCAATCAGTGTTTTTAGTAATTTAATTTGCTCGGGATTATCGATAGTCATGTATTTTGATTGCCATTGAGTACCATCATGAAACCACAGATTAGCTTCAGTTGAGTTATTCGTTTCATCTATAAATACATAATCGAGTTGTTCATCTTGATTTAAATCTATGGCGATAAAATAAAATGAATGACTTTTAAGCGGTGTCCAGCGGTTGAAATGTAAGCTCTCGAATACAGCCTGAATTAACTCATCCGAAAACACCTGCTGCCCAGGCCAAAACGTCGAGTGCGTAACAAACTCTGTTATTGATGTTTGCTCGGCTAAAGCCTCAAACTCTGGATTATCTGGGTTGACATACATTCGCTCAATGATCATTGCTTGCTCTGGATGAGTACTTTGAATTTGCGCTTGTAACTTTTGCATTGCAAGATAGCCTTGGCGTCCTAAATTACTTGAGAAGTAATAATAATCAAATTCTTCAATACTCACGTCACCTTCATTTAAGCGCGCGATTTGACTCTCGGTAGATACACGCTGAAAATTCAAAACTGGCGAGTTCACTAGTAGCATGAATATTAAAATCACTACCCCCATCACAATATTAACTTTGCTTTGCACTTGTTGCCATGCATCGCGCTTTTTAACGATCCCGACTAAATACCCGAATGAAAAACACGCAAGTAAAAGACACACTAAAATAGCCCAGCAGCGACCCACCGTGATCCCGTATTGTTCAACTCTAAGCCAAATGCCATAAGCGGCAATCACACTGTAAATTGGTAATAAAGCAATACCAAAAAATACTAACCTGTGTATTACAATTTTATAAGGTCGCTGATCAGCAGCGTATTGATAAACCGTATTCACAAAAAATAAAGTGAGTACCTGTAGCCATAAAACTAACGAGCTACCATTGCCTGTTTGCCATAATTTATCTAGCCCCGTAAACGGTAGCGTCGCTAAAAAGCCTAAAGAAATAACCGTAAGTACTGGCAGTAAAAACTTAATCAAGGTTTGCAATAAAAATGAGATGTTATCTTCTATATGCATAACCCCTCTAAAGATCACCGTGGCAAAACCGAACGCTAAGGTTAAAGTTGGGATCCAAAACCAGTCTTTTTTGAGTAGCTCAGAGAAAAATGTAATCTCTAACGCATTAAATAGCGCCGCTCCTAACTGCAAAATTCCCCAGAAAATTAAAACGAATAACCAACACTCTGCAAATAAAATAAAGTTACGCCATGAGAGCTTGAATAATTGGCTATAACTAATTGCTTCATTATCAATCAGTTGTTGGATATACATAAGTGCTTTAAAGCTGGCAATTAAGGCTGTGAATATAAAAATGGCCGTTAAAGCATCGTTATTAACCAGCGCAATAGGGTATTGCTGAGCACCAATATAAGCACCAAGGAGTGATAACAACAGACTAAATGGTAACAAGTAACTAAGCAGTTTTTTAATATTAGCTTGCTCTACAGCAAGTAAAGTCAGTAGCACAAAACTAATGGTAAAAGTAACTAAAGAAAACAACCAAACTGGCTCTGTCGCAGGCCATAGCTGATTTTCAACACTACGATATAACAAAGTAAGAACAATGCCTTGCACTAAGGAAAGTACAAAAATAAAAGGTTTAGGTAGTTGATTATCCATATCTATCACCGAGGTTTTTCATCAGTGTGCGATAAATGTACCTTTTATTCAATGATGATTACATTTTCAAGTAAAAGTCTTTACATAAAGCTATATACTCATCGCTATATTGAGCCCCTTGGCCATGAATCGTTAAACTGGTCAGCTCGCATTCTTGCATCTGATAAGCAAAGCACATTAAGCTCCTGCTCGGCGCTTTAGTGGCAGTAGTTTGTACTAAACAATGGCGCACTAAATACAAACCTTGTAATTGCGCTTGTGCAATAAACAACTGCGCTTCTGGGCAAGGTAGGATCACATTTAAAAAAGCATTTTGGTGACAAAGGTGTTTGAATGCCGTGATTAACTCACTAAAACTTAAGCTATCTGTATGACGTGCGGTATTACGAGCTAAGTCCTGCCCTTTTAAACTGGCATTAAAATACGGAGGGTTACTGATCACAACATCAAACTCAGTTGTGGTGGTTACTTGCTGAATAGCTTTTTGCATCAATTTAATATCGGGCCATGGGCTATTTGTAAAATTTTGCTGCGCATCAGCACATGCATTGGCATCAATTTCAACAGCATTAACCTGCATAGTTGGTTTGCGTTGCTTGCACATTAATGCCAACAACCCAGTACCTGTGCCAATATCAAGTAACCGCTGTGAAGTAGTTAAGTCAGCCCATGCACCGAGTAAAATTCCATCCGTCGAGACCTTCATCGCACTGCGCGTTTGCGCTACTTTAAATTGTTTAAACACAAAGCCTGACATTTTTTCACCTTTTCATTCACCAACTGGCGGATAGCGCGTATAATTACCAGCAATTGTCCTCTATTTTTGACACTCTATGCAATTTTCTGATTTTGATATTGATAACAAGATACTACAAGCCGTTGCTAAAATGGGTTACGAAACCCCAACTAGCATTCAACAACAAGCGATCCCTGAAGCGCTGCAAGGCCGTGATATTTTAGCCTCCGCACCAACCGGTACTGGTAAAACAGCGGCATTTTTGATCCCGGCGATTCAATACTTACTTGATTTCCCGCGTCGCGAGCCTGGTTTTGCCCGTGTTTTGATCATGACTCCAACGCGCGAGTTAGCTTATCAAATTCATGAACAGTGTGAACTACTTGCTAAAGGCACTAACCTTAAAATTGGTGTTGTTACTGGCGGTATTAACTACGGTACGCATAAAGAAATTTTTGAAAAAAATAACGATATATTAATCGCCACACCAGGGCGATTAATGGAATATTTAGAAACCGAAAACTTTCATGCCGAAAACGTCGAGATGCTTATTTTAGACGAAGCAGACCGCATGTTAGACATGGGCTTTCGTAAAGAAATGATGCGTATTTGCGAAGAAGCAAAAAATCGTCGTCAGTGCTTTTTATTCTCAGCCACTCTTGAAGGCGATAGCGTTGAACGATTTGCAGAGCAAATTTTAAAAGATCCAGCCCTATTAGAAGCTGAATCTTCACGTAAAGAAAAAGCTAAAATCCACCAATGGGTACACATTGCTGATGATTACAACCATAAATTAGCAATGTTGGTTGAAATACTAAACAGTGAAGACTTAAGCAAAGCTATTGTGTTTGTTAAAACCCGTGATCGCCTAGAAACATTAGTCGGCGAGCTGACCAATGCTGGGGTTCGCGCAGCCTGGTTACGTGGCGAGATGCCACAAGACAAACGCATGAAGGCAATGGAAAATTTCCACAGTGGCCGTACAAGAATATTAGTTGCGACTGATGTTGCCGCCCGCGGTATTGATGTGGCTGATATTAGTCATGTGATCAACTTTGATATGCCACGCACAGCAGACGTGTATGTTCACCGTATTGGCCGCACTGCTCGCGCAGGTAAGAAAGGCATTGCAATTTCGTTAGTAGAAGCCCATGACATTGCAGTATTAGCAAAAATTGAACGCTACATTGAGCTGCGCCTTAAACGCCGTGTTGTTAAAGGATTTGAGCCGCGTCATAAAGAAGCTAAAGCGCCAATCAAAAAACATAAAGATCCGGTAAAAATCAAAGCCCGTAAAAAGGCCAAAGCAAAAGCCAAGAAAAAGAAATAATTCATCTGCTTTGACGCTACATAAAAAGCCGAGACTTATCATAGTCTCGGCTTTTTACATTCAGTTTTACCTACTCGCAGTAAATTATTAAACCCTCTCATAGCAGTCATGCAAATTAATTATCTTGTGCTCCCCATTTAGCTTGCTCATTACAAGCTTGCAGCTACGACCATCACTTAACAAAAAATATATTGCATCGCTATAGCTGCACTAAACAGCAACTACAAATCTAAATTAGTTAGCTAATCGCCGTACTTTTTACTCAGTTGAATGTAAAAAATTCCAAAAACATTACCCGAACTTAAAATACCCCTTCAATTTCAATACGTTAAAGTTGGAATAAATATTGTAACAGTAAGCTTACTATTCACTAAACACATACAATAGATGTTATGAGGGAAATCATGGACCGCTTCAAATTAACTGTATCATTGGTATCACTTTGCTGTGTATTTTTACTCGCCTGCGCAACGCAAGTCAGTGCAGCCACTAGTACAATTATGATCAGCAGCGTTTCTCCTCAACCAACACTACAGCAGACTATAATTGATAAACTGCGTAGCAATCCAAACCTAAACCTCTCGCAACTGCGAGTACACGTTGATGGCAACAAAGTAGCCATTTATGGTCTAACCGAAACCGGCTTTGAACGCGCACTGGCACAAAAGTTTTTAGAAAACACCCAAGGTGTGGCAATTATTGAAAATAAAATGCAGGTGAGAGATTGAAGAGTTTAAAGCTGCTAGGCTAAAGATTAAAGAGTTAAAGCAACTGATTTTCTGGTGATTCAACTTAGGTTTACTTAAAACACAGAAAACGCAAATCTCCAGAACATGACTTACAAAGTAAAATCCCAGCTAAACGCATACTTATGGTTTAGCTGGGGTTTAGCTGTAATAAAATTAGAAATTGCGTATTTCTACCGTTGAATTATTAAACTCAAATTTATTAATTTTGCCGCATTGAGCAACATGATTAGTACTAGCATAAGGGGTGTTTACTTGCGCGATATTACCCTCCCAGCCCTGACCATTTTTAATAAACGCTTTTACCTCAAACCATCCATTAACCGCTTTGCTGCAATCCATATCAACATCAAGCAGCCAATAATGTTCACCCCAAATATTCAGTGGTGTAACACCAAAGCCATCATTAGCAACGGTTTTTTCTGCTCCCCAAGTTGCTGGCCAAATATTAGTTGTCCAATCGGTTGCGGTCCCTTGCGCCTCAATACTTTGGCCCGTTTCAATACCATACCAATCTAGGTAATTATCGTTTGCTTTCCAAGGACTGGTAGTGGCACTTTGCAAATTATTATGGCGAATTGGCATAGCACATTCAAAGTTGCTTGTTTGGCAGTTACGCCCAAGGTTTGTGTTTGCATAAACATGGTCAATCCCGCCGCGAATAAACATATCTTGGCCAGTTTGCGTTTGTGCGTTAATAAATATCACAGTTCGCTGCCAATCACTCTGAGGATCAGGGGTTGAGTTAGTGGTTAACTTGGCATTTTTATGAATAGCCATTGCATCCCACGCGGCTACATTTAAGTTTATAGTGCCATTTGCATTAACAGTAATAACTTCACCAGTACAACTTGTTGCATCATTAGTCAGCACTCCTTTTAGCACATTACAGTATTGCCCTGGAGCCATATCTGTTTGCACAGTAGTATTGAGTGTTGAGCCTTCTTTATTAATGGCAACATGACCTGAACTTCCTCTACCAAAGGCTATTTGATTATTAGTATTATCCCACCAATTGGTTGTTGCCCAGTTATCAGCCGTATTATTTCTAAAATCTACGCCACCTGCAATGTATGCCCAACGATGCTCACATTGCCAATTACTCGCAAAGCATTCTAAATTACCGTTGTTATGTACAGGTACGCTTGGGCCACCAGCATCTGTGTCACCATGATAATCGTAACTAGACATTACTTTTGGATAACCATAGGGGTAAGCCAACATAAATACGTTTGCTAAGTCGTACAAGCGGCCATCTTCAAAGGTAATTACATTACCGGCACCACCATGACCGCGTTGATTATCATGATTATCTACAAATACTACAGCTGATGCACTTGGCATAAACCCCCACCCTTCACCAAAATTACTTAACCATGCGAGCGAGCCATTTCTAAAGGTATTGCCAAGTTCAGTGCTGTATTTAAACTCCGTAACTAAACCTGACGCTAAATACTCAGAGGCACCAACAGCCTCGCCACCTTGATCAATTACTTCTTGAAAGACCACTGGCGAGCCATTCACTTTCGCCATTAAACTTTGAATATCACTGGCTGCAACATGTTTAGAGGCATCAAACCGAAACCCCTTAACACCAATGGCTTGTAATTCATTAATGTAAGCCGCTAATGTGTTTTGGACATACGTTGCAGCGGTATCTAAATCTGCTAGTCCAACTAACTCACAGTTTTGTACTCGGTAACGATCGTTGCCGTAGTCAGAGCCATTAATGGTGCAACTGGTGTGAAAGTCTTGTGGGCTATAAATTGGGTATTGTTTATTACCATAGGTATTACCAGCGGTACCTGTACCACTGCCTGCAGCCATATGATTGATTAAAGTATCTACATAAATATCAACGCCAGCGGCATTACAGCGATTAACCATATCAATAAACTGCTCGCGGTTACCGCCTCGGCTTTGCAATAGGTAACTGACAGGTTGATAACGCGTCCACCATTGGCTGCCTTGTATATGTTCATTAGGCGGCGATACCTGTACCGCAGCATAGCCTTTAGGTCCTAGGTATTGTTCACATTCGAGGGCTACATCTTGCCAGTTCCATTCAAATAGATGGACGAATGTTGTTGGTGTTGCATTTGCAATCGACGTAGCACCACTTAGGGCAATGCTTAGCCCAATAGTGGTTACTATTTTTTTAATTTTCATTGTGTGTTCCGTTGTGTTGTCAAGTAATAGGCATTTTCAATTACAAATAATTAACAATAGAGAGGTTCTCACAAAATGAAAATTGAATACGTATGCAATCAAAAATTCAAAAACACCACCGATTATGGATGCTTAGCACAAATGCAGTGGCACGAGTGTATCGCTAACTTATTCTTTGTGTGTGTTGGAGTGTTTATTAACGGGCAGTACAGAGCGGTAAAACGAGTATACGGTTTTTATCTTTATTACGAATTAAATGGTACTAATCTTGAAGTTTGTGGTTAGCTTTTGCAGACTGCTCTACAAAGTGATTATTTATGTTGCGCGTTTTTGCGATTTTGGCATTCATTAAGAACCTGTAGCTTTTGTGCTGGGCTTGCACTGTGCCACGCGAGAATTTCATCAAGGGTTCTAAAGCAACCGATACAGGTATCGTTTTTATCCAAACAACAATGCCGAATACATGGGCTACTTGGTTCTTCATTGCTCACTTTAATGTTATTCATTAATTTTACCTTCGACTTTACTTATTAGACACTAGCCTTAGTTTTAGCTCGTGTCTAATAAGTGCAGTAGATAATCGGCTAGCGATAACTAAACTATGGCCACTGCCTTTTACTTGTTTTGATGCTTCGCCATAAATGCTGTCTATCAGTAGAAAACTTAATACTGGTAAATATGCGCCAATCAACAACTGTATTACCAGCTGTAAATTTGTGTAAATTAGCACTATCAACAGGTAAATATTACCTGTTGATAGAACCATTTATTGTTCTGAGTGCTGGCGCTTTTCAGTGATCATCGCATCGAGTTTTTCACCGCCTTTAATACCAAAATCAAGGGTGCGAATTGGGAATGGAATACTAATATCAGCGTCACTTAGCGCTTGTTTGACTGCCACAATTGCTTTATGGCGTACGGTCATAAAGTCTGCGTCGCCGGGGTATTTGATCCAAAACCACACCAGTAAGTTGACACTACTGTCGCCAAACCCTTCGGCATAAACAGCGGTTTCGTCTTGTTTAATTACAAAATCAAATTCATTGATTTTTTTAACTATCACCTCAGCTGCCAGCTCTGGGTCATCACCATATGAAATGCCCACCGGCACTTCAATGCGGCGTACACCTAAGGTACTGTAATTACGTAATACATTACGAAAAAGTATTTTGTTAGGCACTAAAATCAGTTGCCCATAAAAGTTTTCGATAAGCGTGTTACGCAAATTTATTGAGCGCACATTGCCAAACACATCATCGGTTTTTATAACATCGCCTGTTTTAAAGGGTTTGCGAATACCCATAGCAATACCAGCTATTAGGTTCTCGGTCATATCTTGAAAGGCAAAACCAATTGCTAAACCAACAATCCCAGCACCAGCCAGTAATGACGTTACAGTGCCTTTTAGCCCTATAAAATCGAGGGCAACAAATAACCCAACACACAGTACTATCATCTTGAATATCGATGCCATTAAGTCTGCAATTTGTTGGGAGTCTAACGAGCGGCGTAAAACATTGCGCATCATCGAACCTAAAAAACGCGCGAGAATTGAGAAAACAATGGCGATGATCACCGCCACTATAAAATTAGGTATATGACTTATTACGACATCAAACCAGCCACCGAGTTTTTCTTCAATAAGTTTTTCGGCATCGCTGATAGAAGGTATTTTTAGCATTGCTTAACCTTGATTATTTTATAAATAGTGTCAGGTTATTGCAAAATAAGCGCCAAAACTAAAAAGCCATGCATTGCATGGCTTTTAAACAGATTAATAACTAGTTTTGTTCATCTCTTAGAAATACTGGCTCCAGCTCTTTTTGGGTCGCTTCGCTACTGTAGTAGTAACCATCAACAGTAAACTTTTTTAAATCACTTAACTGGGTAACTTTATTCTCAATAATGTAGCGAGCCATCAAACCGCGCGCTTTTTTAGCATAAAAGCTGATAATTTTATATTGGCCGTTTTTACAGTCTTTAAAGTGTGGAGTAATGATTTGCGCGTTTAAGGCTTTTTTATCAACCGCTTTAAAATACTCGTTTGATGCTAAATTTACTAGATATTGGCTATCTTGCTCAGCGAGTACGCTATTTAGTTTATCAGCAATAATACTGCCCCAAAATTCATAGAGGTTTTTACCACGGCTGTTATCAAGCTTAGTGCCCATTTCTAAGCGATACGCTTGCATTAAATCAAGTGGTTTTAATAACCCGTAAAGGCCTGACAAAATACGTAGATGACTTTGCGCGTAATCAAGTTGCCCGGCAGTTAAGCTGTTTGCATCTAAACCACCATATACATCGCCATTAAAAGCCATCACGGCTTGTTTAGCGTTGTCGGTAGTAAACGGTTGCGACCATTCACTAAAGCGCGCAGCATTAAGGCCTGCAAGCTTATCGCTAATTTTCATTAAACTGCCAATTTGTGCCGGCGTTAATTCGCGGCACACCGTCATCAACTCTTCGCTGTGCTCAAGTAACTCAGGTTGCGTGAATTTATCAGTGCTTGCTTGGCTCTCGAAATCTAAATTTTTTGCAGGTGAAATAACAGTGATCATAGTTAGCTATTGACTTGGAAATTATTTAATGTCAATTTCAACATTAAATGAAACGAAAAGCACGTTTTGTTTATATCAATTAGTTAGAATTGATTGGTATGATACCTACCTTATTCGCACAGCAAATTATGCTATGCACCTTCGTTCTTCACTGATACGGACATAAGACCTATTAAGCGCTGTCACAGTGCTGCAGTATAAGGTAGTTACAGTAGATTTTCTTTTAACTTGCTTGGAATGAGGAAAGCAAATGACTTCAGCTCTACAAAGGCTCAAACAACATTCATCTATCGTGGCCGACACTGGTGATATTGAAGCGATTAAAAAACACCAACCGGAAGATGCAACAACTAACCCTTCATTGCTATTAAAAGCCAGTGAAATTGAAGCCTATAAGCCGTATTTAGATAAAGCGTGGAGTTATGCTAAAGAAACCGAGCAAGACGCTGCTAAACAATTAGAACTAGCCTGTGACTACTTTGCTGTATTACTAGGTAAAGAGATCAGTGACATTGTGCCGGGTTATATTTCAACAGAAGTTGATGCGCGTTTATCATTTGATACTCAAGCAACAATTGCTAAAGCACACACATTACTAAGCCTTTATGAAAAAGAAGGTGTGAGTAAAGATAAAATCTTAATCAAAGTTGCCTCAACGTGGGAAGGTATTAAAGCCGCAGAGCAACTTGAAAAAGAAGGTACTAAGTGTAACTTAACGCTGCTATTTAGTGATGCTCAAGCCCGTGCTTGTGCAGATGCTAACGTATTTTTGATTTCACCATTTGTTGGCCGTATTTTAGATTGGCACGTTGCTAACGGCTTAGAAAAACCAACCGATCCATTACAAGATCCAGGCGTGCAATCAGTACGCAGTATTTTTGAATTTTATAAGCGCCATGATTATAAAACGGTTGTTATGGGCGCAAGTTTCCGTAACACCGGTGAAATCATCGCACTAACTGGTTGCGATAAACTAACCATCAGTCCTAACCTTTTAGAAGAGCTAGGCAACCTTGAAGGTGCACAGGAGTATTTACTTGAAAGTGATATTGCTAAAGAGCCTAAACCTGCACCACTAACTGAAGCTCAGTTCCGTTGGTTACATAATCAAGATGCCATGGCGACAGAAAAACTAGCTGAAGGTATTCGTTCTTTTGCTGATGCACAAGAGCAACTAGAAGCGCGTTTTAAAGCAATGTAATCGCTTTTATCGTTTAAATTAAACGTCGCATTTGCGGCGTTTTTTTATGCCTGAAAATAATCTCTATTCATTAATTTATCACTTACCTGTAACATAAATGTCACTTTTTTATTCTATTTTAGTGTGGCCTGTGGTATAGGTATTTTCGAGGTTCAAAAAATTCAATAGGAGAAGTTCATGGATAGCCTAGACGATATTTTAGAGATATTAGAAGGTCCTGATACAACAAGAAAGACCTCTCAGAAAAATAAAAAGAGAAAATGGCGCGAAATCGAAGCTTTAAAAGACAAGCAACGTTTACGTAAAGAACTACAGGAACTAGACTTTTTTACAGACAATATTGCGATTGATGAATTAGATTTTTAATTTCGCAATAGCTACTAACCAACTAAAAGGCCCTTACCGATAAAGTAAGGGCCTTTGTTTTTATCAGTTAACGTATATTCTGCGCAGAATAATAACCCCCGCCTACATCCGTAGCTGCGATTTTACATCGCGACAAGCTTAACATTCTGCGCGGGATAAACTCGCACCTACAATTCCTAAACTTGCCAATCGATCGCTGTTTGCCCTTGCTGTGTTAATAACTGATTGGTAGCGGAAAAATGCTGGCAACCAAAGAAGCCACGATGCGCAGACAACGGCGATGGGTGCGGGCCATTTAAAATATGGTGACGCGTACTATCAATGCCTTTACCTTTCTTTTGTGCGTGAGCACCCCATAAAATAAATACCACACCTTCACAGTGTTGATTAATATGGGCAATAACCTTATCGGTAAACTGCTCCCAACCTAAGTGTTTATGGGAATGGGCTTGGCCTTGCTCAACAGTCAGTACGGTATTAAGTAAAAACACCCCTTGCTCTGCCCAGCGTTGTAAATAACCGTGCGTAGGCACGCGAAAACCATCGATATCTGTAGCCAGCTCTTTATAGATATTTTTTAATGAGGGAGGAAGTTTACCAACCTCTGGTAATACCGAAAAACACAAACCATGTGCTTGTCCTTCGCCGTGGTAAGGATCTTGTCCTAAAATAACCACTTTTATATTACTTAACGGTGTTGCATCAAATGCACTAAATACATACTGCTCTGGCGGATATACAGCAATACCTTCGCTGCGCTTTTGAGCGACTGTATCCAACGTCTGCTGCATATAAGTTTTTGCACATTCGGTTTTTAAAAAGTCTTGCCAATCACTCATTGTGGCTCCTTAATTGCAACGCGTGAATCATCTATTTTAGTACACATATCAGCAAGACCATCCAACATACGCGTGGTAAAGCGGTGTAGTAAATCAGCATTGACGCTAATAAACTGATGGTGCTTTACCGCGGGTACTTCGGGCCATTGTGTCCAATCAATCACAGTTTGCTGCGCTTGTGACTTTTCATTAGGCAATATAATGATCTCTGGTTTTGCCACGATCACATTTTCAATACTTATCAGAGGGTAATCAGTTCGGCTGCTAGCAAATACATTACGACCTTGGCAAATTTCGATTAACTGATTGATCCAGGTATTTTTACCCACCGTCATCATCGGTTCTGCCCATAGCTGGTAAAATACCGCGACCTTACTTTTACCTTGCTGCTTGGCTTTGATTACAGCAATTTTCTGCTCAAATTCAAGTGCGGCTTGCTCGGCTGATTGCTCATGTCCAGTAAGCTCACCTAAACGGCGCAGTTCATTGGGCACTTTATCTACTTCACTCGCGTCACTGTAAATTATATCAATGCCAAAACTTTTAATACGTGCTAAATCCTCAGTTTTGCTACCCGTTTTCCATGCTAAAACTAAATCAGGTTTGAGGGCCAGTAGCTTTTCTATTTGAATACCTTGGTGACCACCGATACGTGGGATATCATTGGCCGCAGCAGGGAAATCAGCATATTCCACGGTTCCCACGATTTGCTCACCAGCGCCGATGGTATAGAGGTTTTCAACAATATGCGGGGCCAAGGCGATAATTCTTAATTGCTGCTTGTTAGGATCAGCCACGAGCTTAAAGCAGCACAGAGCCAGCGATAAAACGAGTACAAGCCTAAGCGTAGCCATTAATAATCAAATCCTATTTGCGCTTTAACACCAGCATCAAATGCATGCTTAACATTGCGCACTTCACTAACAGTATCAGCTAAGTCAGTTAACTTGCGGTGCGCACCACGACCAGTAATAATTAAAGATTGCATTGGCGGACGATTAGCGATCACTTCGAGTGCTTCGTCTAAATCAATGTAGCCGTAGGTGATCATATAAGTAATTTCATCAAGTAATACTAAATTAATTGATTCGTCAGCCAACATACGTTTTGCTTCTTGCCAAGTCGCTTGCGCCGCTGCGGTATCTGATTCTTTATTTTGCGTCTCCCAGGTAAAACCTGTGTTCATAATGGCAAATTCAACTCCTGCGCCTTGCAATACATTACGCTCACCACACGGCCAAGTACCTTTAATAAACTGGCACACAGCAGCTTTCATGCCATGGCCTACACAACGTGTTACCGTGCCAAACCCTGAGGTTGATTTACCTTTACCGTTACCGGTGATCACCTGAAAAACACCTTTCTCAATTTGTGCTGCGGCTATACGCTCATCAACTTTATCTTTTACTTTTTGTTGGCGTTGTTGGTGCTTGTCGTTATGTGTGTCGCTCATGATTAACTCCTTCCCAGTTTTGGTAAATTTGCGTTATTTTGTCTAAATCTAAATGTTCTTTACACATCGTGGCTAAGCGCGTTAATTGCTGCTCGCGATGTGTGTCTATATCTATTAATTGGGTAATACCACTATTTGGCAATACCCAATCCAGTATTAGTTGCGTAGCTGCACTGCTATCAAATAAGCCATGTAAGTAAGTACCTGCTATACAATCATCATCTGATATAAAACCATCTTGCACAACATGCTGTGGATGCTGAGTAAATTGTAAAAAAGGCTTTTTAAATGCTGGGCCTGCGCTACAACCAGCGTGTATTTCATAGCCTGCGACTTTTGCCTGTTGACCGCCAAGATGGATCACACCGGCAGCTTGAGTTAGTACTTTATGCTGCCCTAAATGAGTGGCAAAATCAGCGAGCCCTAAAGCTTTACAGTGTGTTTTACTTGATTCCACACCCTCAGGGTCATAAATATCTGTGCCGAGCATTTGCAAACCTCCGCAAATACCTAATAACTTACCGCCATAACGCAAGTGACGCTGAATCTGCTCGCCCCAGCCTTCATTGTTTAAAAAGGCTAAATCATTAATAACATTTTTACTGCCAGGAATGATGATCAGATCAACGTGTGGAATTACTTGAGTATGGCGAATGTAATTAATGTCAATTTGCGGGTTTAAACGCAGCGCATCAAAATCAGTGTGGTTACTAATATGAGGAAGTAGCAATACTGCGATTTTTATTTTTGCTTGGCTTACTTGATTATCTATCGCTACCGCGTCTTCAGCATCGAGGGCGAGATCATGTAAATACGGCAACACCCCTAAAACTGGTTTACCGGTGTACTCCTCAAGCCAATCAAGGCCACCTTGCAATAAGCCTATATCGCCACGAAAACGGTTGATCACAAAGCCTTTTACTCGTGCTTGTTCTGACTCGCTTAATAGCGCAAGAGTACCGACCAAATGCGCAAACACACCGCCTTTATCTATATCTGCAATAATGATCACGGGGCAATCAACCGCTTCGGCGTAACCCATATTAGCAATATCACCCGCACGTAGATTAATTTCAGCCGGGCTGCCCGCCCCTTCAACTACCAGTAGCTCAAACTCTTCGCTTAAACGCTGTTGCGAAGCCAGTACCGCATCCATCGCGACTTTTTTATAATCATGATAAGCACCTGCTTCCATATTACTAATGGCTTTACCGTGAATTATCACTTGAGCGCCAGTATCACTATTGGGCTTGAGTAAAATGGGGTTAAAATCAACCCGTGGCGCCACTTTAGCTGCAATCGCCTGTAGTGCTTGCGCACGACCTATTTCGCCGCCATCTTCTGTTACAGCGCTGTTTAAGGCCATATTTTGTGGTTTGAATGGAGCAACTTTGATCCCGCGTTCAACAAATACCCGGCACAATGCTGCAACTAAAGTACTTTTCCCTGCATCAGAAGTCGTACCTTGTACCATTAATGTTTTCATCATGACTGCCCTTTCAGTGTTAAGGCAAGACCTGCCATTATAAATTCAACTCGCGCAGCTTTTGCGGCAATGGCTTGATGTAACCAGCCTGATTCATCTACAAACCGGCGGCTTAGCTCGCCCAGAGGCACAATGCCGTGGCCAACTTCGTTACTGACAAAAATCACTTGCCCCGGTAAATTTTCAAGGGTCTTTAGTAGTGCTGATTTCTGTTCATCCCAACAATCACTTGTGGCGTGACATAAACAGTTACTTAACCATAAGGTTAAGCAATCAACTAAAATACAGTTATCTTTGCTGCTGTGTGTTTGTAACGCCTCAGCCAATGCAATTGGCTCCTCAACTAACGGCCAATCGACAGGGCGCTGTTGTTGATGATGGACTATACGATCTTGCATTTCAGTATCGTGGGCTTGCGCCGTTGCGAGGTAAATAACGCTTTTATTGCTTTGCTGTGCAAGCTGTTCAGCAAAGCGGCTTTTTCCACTGCGTGCGCCGCCTAAAATAAATGTGTGGTTAGCGTTCATAATACACTCACGAAAGTCAAGTAAATGGCAATTTCACTTAGCTGCTGCGCCGCACCTAAACAATCGCCAGTGTAACCACCTAACTGCTGTTTAAACCAGCGGATCAAAATGACTCTTAGGATCAGTAATACTGCGATAAGAATGAATACGGTTTGCCATAACAATACACCAACAGCAATCAAGCTAACCAGTAAAGTAGCGGCGGTTACAAGTAACATAACTAAACTAGTGACCGATAGGTGCATAGCAAGCGGCTTTACTTTTGAAGTCGCATCCTCACTTACATACTCCATCCCCATAATTAAACTGGTTGCCACTACTCGGCTTACACATTGCCCGATAACAATTGCACTCAATACAGTAATCAATGACTCACTAAGAAAGAGTAGGCTTTGAAATTTAACCAGCAGCATAATAAATAATGCCGCTGCACCATAAGTACCAAGACGACTGTCTTTCATAATGGCAAGCTTTTGCGACACCTGCCAACCACCGCCAAAACCATCCCATACATCGGCCCAGCCATCTTCATGAAATGCGCCTGTTAATAACAACCCGACCGCCATCATTAGTAATACACTTATTGATGCTGGTAACAGTAATTGAAAAATGCCGTAGCTGAGTGCTAATAATCCACCAAGCAGTAAACCCACTAAAGCAAAATAGCGACTTGCTTGATTTAAATGAGCACCGCTTACATTAAAGCGCAACTGCACCGGTAGCCGGGTTAAAAAGCTAATTGCTAATAACAGTAACTGCCATTGCGTTACTTTATTTGCCTCTAGGTTAGGCATTAACTGACAACCTGCTCAACACCAGCATCAGCAAAACTAGCCATCTGATTATAAAAACCAAGTGCGGCTTGCAATAATGGTAAACTTAACGCAGCGCCAGTGCCTTCACCCAAGCGTAAATCAAGTTGCAGCAGTGGCTTAACATCGAGTGCGTTTAACATCAGTCGATGGCCTTGCTCATTTGAGCAATGTGCAAAAATTAAATAATCTTTCACTGCTGGGTTAATATTAATTGCGGCCATTGCCGCAGCACTACAAATAAAGCCATCAACTACTACAGCCATGCCTTGCTCAGCCGCAGCCAACATAGCTCCCGTAATATGCACAATTTCAAAGCCACCTAACGCTGCAAGTAGTGAAATAGGATCTGCTAAATGTAACTGATGCAATACCAGCGCTTGCTCTACAACTGTTATTTTACGCGTAACAATATCATCACTAACACCCGTGCCTTTGCCAACACACTGCTGTGCAGGTAAATTCAGCATAGCTGCCATAATCGCTGCTGCACTGGTGGTATTACCTATGCCCATTTCGCCAAAGGCAATTGTATTACAACCACTATGACTGAGCTGCTGCACCAGCTGTTTAGCATTATTAAAGCCTTGCTGTACCTGCGCGGTATTCATTGCCATGTCTGTATTAAGTGGCTTTGTTATACTTCCTAGACGGCAATTATGGACACTTGGCGCTGTGACTGGATGCAAAATACCACAATCAATCACTTCTAATTGCCAACCTAACTGTTGGCAAAAGACATTAATAGCGGCACCACCGCTGACAAAATTAGCTACCATTTGTGAGGTGACATCACTGGGCGCTATCGATACCCCTTGTGCAGCAACACCATGATCTCCTGCAAATACCAGCAAAGTAGGCTTATTGATTGCAGGTGCAAAGGTTTTAAAAGCATCTTCGCTTGCCACTTTTTGGCTAAACAAAGTAACCAGTTGTATTGCACATTGTTCTAACTGTCCAAGTGCACCAAGCGGTTTAGTTTTTTGGTTAATCTTATCAATGATGAGGTGACCAAATTGATTAGTTACTGTGGGTATATTAAACATCTGACTAACTCTCTCGCTTGCGAAAATAAAGTAACGATAAAAAGAAAATACTGCCTATTGCAGAAGTAATAACACCGATTGGCAATTCTTGATTTGCAAGTAAAACACGCGATAGCACATCAACCCACACCATAAATATACCGCCAACTAAAGCCGTCATGATCAAACCAGTAATAGTGCCTTGCGACACAAAAAACCGTACTATATGCGGGATCATCAAGCCAACAAAACCAATACCACCACACATCGCCACTAACACTGCAGTGATCAATGAGCTCAATACCAACATTAATAACCGAAACCGCTGTACCGGTATTCCTAAAGTTGCAGCACTTTCATCACCTAGTAACATTGCATTTAGTTGCCGACGAAAACCCATCATCAGCCCTGTGCAACTAATAATAACTAAAGCGGGTAACCATAACGTTGACCATTGTGCGCGAGCAAAGCTGCCTAGCGTCCAAAATAAAATAGCCGTGATCGCCTGCGGATCACTAAAATATAAAAGTAAGCTGGTAAAGGCACTGAATAAAAAGGATAAAGCGACCCCAGCCAAGAGCATGCTTTCAACTTGTCCGCGACCTGCTCGTCCGGCAATAAAAACCAGTAATAACATAGTCAATAAACTACCAACAAATGCCGCGGCCGACATTGTTATTCCCGCGCTGACTCCTGTTAGTGTCATAAAACATACCACACCAAATGAGGCTCCCGATGAAATACCAAACAAGTAAGGATCGGCTAACGGGTTACGGGTTACGGTTTGTAAAATTAAACCAGCAATAGCTAAACCAGAGCCAGCTAAAAACGCCAACAATGTTCGTGGCATTCGCAGTTGCCATATGATCCGCGCTATAAAGGAGTCATCTCCCTGACCTATAATACTGTGGTATACATCAATGAATTTACTGGTCGCAGCACCAAAGCTAAGTGCTATAAAAATGCTCGACAAGGCAAAGAATAACGCCACGCTGACTGCAAAATAATTATTTTTTTGCATCAACGCCACCACCTTGATAACCGTAAAAATAGGTAATACGCGGAATGACCTTATTTAATTGTTTACTCTGTGGATGCGCCGAGACTTCGGCACAGACACCAAATACTTCGCTAAGCATTTCTTCCGTGATGACGTATTCTGGGCTACCCGTTGCAACTAACTTACCTTGCTTTATCACCAGTAGTTCATCACACATACTTGCTGCAAGATTAAGATCATGGAACGACGCTAATACCGTTACATTTAGCGATTTAGCCAACTCCATTAATTGAATTTGATATTTAATATCTAAGTGGCTGGTAGGCTCGTCCATAATTAATAATTGAGGGCTTTGTACAATTGAACGTGCTATCAATGCGCGTTGCTTCTCGCCACCGGAAAGGGAATCAAACGATTGCTGTAAATGATGGCTCAAGCCAACTTGCTCAATCGCCTGAAAAATAATTTGTTGATCATTTTTAGTTGTCGAACTAAATAAGCTTTTATGCGGCGTAAGGCCAAGACTCACTACATCAAAAAGCGATAGATTAAATTGCGAAGGTGTTTCTTGCAGCACCACAGCAACCTGCTTGGCATATTCATCCGCACTTAGCTGCCAAATATTTTTCCCTGCAAATATAACCTCACCGCACACTGGTTTAGTGTAACGGTATAAACAACGCAATAAACTTGATTTACCTGCGCCATTAGGCCCTAACAAACCGATAAACTGGCCTGGTTTTATTGCAAAATTAATATCGTGCAAAATGGCGGTATTTGCCACCGACCACGATAAATTAGCTACTTCAAGTAAAGGGGGATCAATTACTGCTGGTATTTGCAATGTGTTATCTCTCTAGCAATAGCTAAACCCAATACACTACAAACCATTATGATCATGGTGATAATAGAAGAGTTAGCCCGCTCAATAGGTAATAAATTAACGTATTTTGTATCTGACTTATCGCGCTTGCGACTTACAGTTGCGGGAACAGTTGAGGAGTTACACCCCATTCCAAAATACATAAGGCTCTATTATGGGCGGGTGAGTAAATATTTCAATTAATATCTTTCTAGACGGCTAAAAATAGTCTTTTAAAACACAATTCTGGGCCATGCTTTATCGCTATCATCTATGTAAATATCAATACAAATAAGCTTCCCATAACCGATTGAAAATATGTTTTGCTGATTCGACTCTTTTGGTAACTGACAAATAATACCTAATAGTTGCTTGATCACTCCGGCATGCGTTAAAACTAATTGTGCTTGAGTACGATTACTTGCAATATCAATTAGTAACGTTTGCCACCACGTTGCTATTCGCTGATAAAAATCCCTCATACTTTCGCCATGAGGGGGGGTTACTTGCCAAGGGCTTTGCCAGAAATCGCCAAGACTAGGAGAATCCGTCTGTTGCCACAAATCATCATATTTACAGCCATCCCAATCACCAAAATTAAACTCTCGGAGCTGATCAGTCAGAAAAAGTGGTATTTGCTGGGCATGGCTAAAAGATCTGGCAAATTCGCTACAACGTTTCAAAGTCGAACTTTGTACAAGCTCAATATTAGTTAGCTCATTGCACGCTTGATGTAATTGCGCACGGCCAAGTTCACTGAGTAAAAAATCTGTCTGTCCGGCCAAGACTCCTTGCTCAATCAATTCGCCATGGCGTAATAAATAAACGCGACTAGAAAATGGCGGCATAAAGCCCTCTTACATTAAAGAAAAGTACTTTTAACAATAGCATAATGGTCATCCTAAACGGATTAAGCGCACATCAAAATGTAGAACGGCATTAGCTCCTATTTTCCCACCATTCCCCTTGCGCCCCCACGCCAGCTCTGCAGGAATTACAAATTTATAGCGAGAACCAACCGACATCAATAAAGTACCTTCTCGTAATCCTTCGATTGCCTCATCTAAGGTAAATACTTCAGGCATTCCAGCTTTATAACTATCAGCTATTACGCTGCCATCAGCAAGCATAATACGCTGATTGATGACCACGGTATCAGTGTCAGTTACTAGCTCACCAGAGACCTCATCTATTACTTTATACATCAAACCAGAAGCACACAGTTGAGTATCAGCATGATTACTAAATTTAACTATGAAGCTTTCACTGTTTTTACGATTGAGTCCTGATGAACCTTTTGATTTAGTTGTTTTTTTACGTGCCATGAAGCCCCACTATTTGTATGATAAATATAATAATCTTATCGCATAGGTAGAGGCCTAAACGCAAGTTTTATAGTGAGTTTGCGAGTTTTTCAAAACAATAAAATGATCTTATACCAATCGTGTTAAGTTACTGACCATTTATAGCGACAGATAAATGCAGTGATAACAAGGCATAAATTTTGACATATAGTGGTTCTACATGAAAAATTTATAACGCAGTTAGCGCTTTATTTAGCTCGCTAGAATGGTTAAATATTTAAGTCGATTGGTATTATACGTATAAGAGTAAATGATACCAATCTGCATAAAGATTAAGTCAATTTTATCCAGTCTCTAGAGCATATGCTTTTAACCGTATCAGGAACAGAAATGAATTTATTCCACGCTTGCGAAACCTGTTCGACTATTTCTTCATAA
>NZ_JACJDM010000061.1:0-25491 GCF_014163545.1 Pseudoalteromonas sp. SR45-6 | reverse complement strand
TTGGTAGCTTGAAGTGGCTACTTCAAACGAGCGAACCTTTCAGTCATCATGAACTTCCAGAAAAGACTAGAGAATGGTATGTCGAGCTTTCAAATCGATATAGTGCACCTTCAAGTTAACGTAATGTCTTTAAAAATTAACCTTAGAAAAGGGACTGGAGTAATGATTTGCTCTGCAATAAAAGTTTTGTGGAATGTAATATGTATATCCGCTTTGTAATTAACGAATTTTGTCATGAGTCAAATCAGCGTCTAGGTCTATTTCTTGCTGTTAGGTATATGAAAGATGATAATAAATTTTTGGATTATGAGTTGGAACAAGCAGAGAGCATTATGGAGTGGTTTAACAACCACCTAGAATCGCCATTGGATTATTTGAATGCTCAAAAACTTAGAAAAGCTGATATTTTCATAAGTTGGTTCAAAATATCGGCCAAAAAACATATTTCTAAGGTTAGAGAATTTGTTGTATTGCTAGAAAGTAAAGGTATCGTAGTTGAAAAAATCAGAACAGAAAGACCTGGAAAAATAGTTTATTCAGATGAATATCAAGTGTTTGCTAAGCCATTTGAAAAGTATTAACTTTAACCACCCCTGATAGTTTAGCTGTACCACTTATCAATTGGAAAGTACTTTACTGTTATACATACACAGACATATATAAATTTTACCTAAATCAACCTCAAATAAAGGTTATTAACCCGTATTTGAGATTTTAAATTACTGTGTGGATGCAATTCACTCTAGTTGATTAATAATGGATTGTAGTTAACTGTTTTAAGAGCTGATACCAAAAACGAATTGTAAAAAATAAGAGACAATAGATGACAAGTGATACACCAAAAGACTATAGCGAGGATATGTATAAATTCTACTTTGAGGTTGGTGAGTGGAAGGGCGAAGCTCTTACAATCATTAGCTCATTTCTAGGTCATTATCATTCGAAGAATATAACCAAATTAGAGTTTGGTTATGAACTGATAATGCCTATTCAGTGCGTACCAGATTTGGTGTCACTTTTGATTGAGAAAAACATAGCTATTTATCAGATAGTGCGTGGTGAAAAAACACAAGAAACTTGGCGGTTATGACGAACTTGTAGAGTTGAATCAGTTTTTGTCACATTTTTCCTGTCCCTTGGTTTTAGTGTTTAAGGTGGATAGCTATTTTGTGTAATGTACTTTATTAAGATGTTATTAGCTTTGAGGAGATTATGGAAAGTATAATAAAACAAGCAATTCAATTGCGAAAAGAGGCAAACATCATGAGTCAATAGCGTTACTTGAAACGCTACTAGATAATGAGACATATTCTGCTAAAGCTCACTTACAAATTGCTTGGTCGTACGACAATCAAGGTAAAGAGAAAGAAGCGGTTGAGCATTATCTGACATCTCTTACAGGTCCTTTATCATCCATTGAAAGATTCGATGCTTTGTTTGGACTGGCAATTAACTATCGAAGCCTTGGTATGTATTCAGAGGCCCTAAGCTATTTCGAGCAAACGATCAGTGAGTATCCTAGTTGCATTGAAATCCAACCTTTCTATGCCATGTGCCTTTACAACATAGGTCGTCACAAAGAAGCAACAAAGTTGCTGCTCGAACTTTTAGTATCCACGACGAATAGTAATGCTATTAAAGAATATCAACGAGCTATTTCTTTATACGCTCAGGA
Source organism: Pseudoalteromonas sp. SR45-6 (assembly GCF_014163545.1). Lineage (NCBI taxonomy): Bacteria > Pseudomonadati > Pseudomonadota > Gammaproteobacteria > Alteromonadales > Pseudoalteromonadaceae > Pseudoalteromonas > Pseudoalteromonas sp. SR45-6. The sequence goes on along the minus strand of NZ_JACJDM010000061.1, from coordinate 23,816 downwards.
TTTAGACAGAACTTGGTAAAACGAAACACATTTACTAGTGGCAATTCGAGCAGATTTACAATACGTAGTTATCAGTATTATTAAGTCGGCTTCAATGTCCGCATATGGCACATCTGTGACAGTCAGACTTGATTGAGTCCTATTTATCGGTTCTGACAAATCAAGTTAAGATGTAATCACATAGGTCTCTTAAGTACGTCTACTTACATTTTACGGATAGCATTCACTTTATTAATCTTCTTAATAACTCCTGACTCAAAAAGTTGCTTCGCGCTGGACTTGAGCAATTGAGTTTCCTCAAGCGTTATATGCTCTTTAATGATTAAGTTTGCATAGATAATTTGCAACTGGTTTATTGCACGGCTTTTCTTTCTGCATTCAAAGCACTTGATCGCATGTGCATCAATCCAAAACTTTAATTCTTCAAACCAATATTGCTGCTCTTTAGCAAAAAATATAAACGCTCTATGACAATCGACACATTGCTCTTCTATATCAACATAGAGTTGCCTTGGATATAAACTGTCACATTGTTTTTCGATAACTGCGGGGATTGCCGTCTCAGGAAAGTAGCGAACACTTTTATACCACCAAAAGGCATTCTCGATTTCTTGCTTTGTATAACTATTACCAGAGAGGATTGGCTCGCTGCCATATCTTGGGTGGTTTACATAATTGGTCATCTTAGCTATTTACCCAGCACAAAAAGGATGGCTAAAGCGCCGACTGCTAGAGCAATAATTAAACTTTTATTTAGTTTACTCAACCAAGGAGAAACAATAACGTCATTTTCTGAGTCGTTTACTCGCGGTTGAGGCTGTTGAGCTGTTGGTCTTGCTGGCAGTTCGCTGTCTGCAAGCTGCTGCAAAGTCATTACAACCTGTTCAGGATTAACATGGTCGCCATTTGCAATCGTTATATTCTCAATAATGCCACTGCAGTCGGCCATTATTTCTAAAACAACTTTTTCAGTTTCAACATCAAATAACACATCACCGGCATAAACGAGTTGGCCTTCACTAACATAAAGTTTAGCGATATCTGCTGTGTTTATTGAGTCTGGAAGCGTGGGGACTTTAACATCTATGTTCATAATTCCTCCCTGGATATAATACCAATCGACTTAAATATTTAACCATTTATCTGTCGCTATAAATGGTCAGTAACTTAAAACGATTGGTACAACACTATATATTAACAATTAAAACTAAAAAACTGAAAGCTAAATTATCAACCAAACGCGACATTAGCGAACACGGCGGTCATCAGTATCGGACACACATAACGTATGTACTGAGCAAACCAATAACGCATGCCACTTGCAGCCTCATTTAATTGATTACCACGGCGCCACAACCACCCTACAGTGATAAAGTAAAATAAGCCCATAAGCGGTAATTGATACTGAGTCAGTACCATGATCACTAAACCAAATAGCCAATCAAAATTGAAAATAATCAACGATGACGCGGCTAAAACCGTTAAGCTCACTAAAAACGTCGCTTTTTTACGCTCTACTTGATGGTTTTCAACTAAAAAAGCCACTGGAATTTCAGTGGATGAAATAGTCGATGTGAGCGATGCAATCGACATAAGTACAAAAAACAGTAAACCAACCAATAAGCCAATTTCGCCCATAGTATTAAATAACTGCGGTAGAATTGCGAAAATTAGTTGCCCTTCTCCCACTAATTTTCCATCACTAAATACTTGCACGCCATTGTGCTGCGCCACGTAAATTGCAGGAATAATTAATAAACCCGCTAAAAAGGCAACCCCTGTATCAAGTAACGCTACCGACGCGGTTAACCGCGGCAAATTAGCATCAGGCTGCAAGTACGAGCCATAAATCATCATACAACCGACACCCAGTGACAGTGAAAAGAACGCCTGTCCCATTGCCGCAATAATTAAACCTGGGTCGAGTATTTGGCTAAAGTCTGGCACTAAATACGCAGCAAAGCCTTCACTTGCGCCATCAAGCGTGGCTATATAAGCAATTAGCACAACGAGTAACACCAATAGCATCGGCATTAACCGTCGCGACCATGTTTCTATGCCAGATTTAACACCTTTGAGAATAATACTCGCAGTGAGGATCAGCATCAGTGGTGTAAATACAAAATTACGCGCCATCGAATCCGTGTGCAAAAACGTACTGACGGTGGTAAATCCAAAAAAGCTAGCAATGGGTTCAAGGGCATAAGCAAGCATCCAACCTGCAACAATTGAGTAAAAGCTCAGCATCACAATCGCACCGGCTAAACCTAAATAACCAGCAGCAGCGCCTACTTGCGGTGCTTGCTCTTGCCATGCTTGTCTAAGTGCTTTAACCGGATTAGCTTGCGCTTTATGGCCTAAGTACAACTCAGTGTATAAAGCTGGCAAGGCTAAAAAAAAGATAACTATAAAATAGACTAGTAAAAACGCGCCGCCGCCATGATTTGCCGCTTGCGTGGGAAATCCCCAAATATTACCTAATCCAACTGCAGCGCCAGAAGCTGCTAAAACAAAGCCAAGGCGGCTTTGAAAACCATCACGCAATTGTGCCATACATCTACAAATCTGTTATTATTTTTCATTATTGTGAATTAAACCATATTTAACTCTCACAGAGTAATAAATTTGCCTTGGCTTAATTAACCAGCGCACAACCGCACAAAATATAAACATGTTTGTTCTTTTATCACTTTAATTGTGGATTTTATGCCTGCATTATTTTTTCAACAGCAACTCGTTATCACCAAACACAGCGTGCAGCCATTCAATGCGAATACTATTTTATTATTTGATGCCCAGCAGTTAAATGTTGATGAATTCGATTTAAACGCACTATTAAGCCCATTTGAACTGACGGTGATCACCCGTAGAAAAAGTTACAAAGCCAAGCAAGAATATTTAGCCACTCGGCTACTGCTTAAGTATTTGGTAAAACAAACGATGCCACAATTTCGTGATCTAGCAAATAACCATATTAGCTCTGAATTTGACCAGCAAAGCAGTAAATTACTGCTACATATAACTGACAGTGACACTGTATTGCGTAGTTGTTTATCCCACTCTAATGGTTTTGTCGGTGCTGCATTAAATGTAGAACGAATTGAATTTGGTTTTGATATTGAAAAAATAAACCTGAAGCGCCCATTTGCAAAGCTCGCTAAGCATTTTTATCATCTTGATGAGGTAAATTTAATAACGCAAGATCAGCAAAGCGCAGAACGATTTTTTAGAATATGGACCTTAAAAGAAGCACTTGCCAAAGCCACCAGCCAACCAATTGCAAAATTACTCAGCCCCAATGTATTTACTGAACTTGAGCGAGCAAATTTAACAGCGCTGAGTTGTCAATATCATGAGTTTGATATCAGTGTGGTAAGTGACAAGAGCACTGTCTGGCAGTGCTCTGTGGTAAATTCTACCGCCCAATTACGCGGCGTTTTGAACTTCTAATAAACGGCTGTGGATCGCTTGCACAACAAAGTCTGACTCGCTCTGCTCCACTAAAAAGCACAGGTTATGTTTACTTGCGCCATGACAAATTAAGCGAATATTAAAATCGCTTAATACATTCATTAAGTTAATTTCTTGCTGACGTAATTGAATTTGTGAACCAATTAATGCCACTAAGGTTAAGTTGTTCTCAACCGACACGTGGCAAAACTCCGCTAACTTATCAAGGCATTCTTGATCAAGCTCAGGACGCGAGGCATTTGGCGCATTATCTAAAGTAATTGCAACACTTATCTCTGAGGTAGTTACCAAATCAACCGAGATATTAAACTCACTTAAAATTGTAAACACGTGGGCTAAAAAACCACTAGCCAAAAGCATTTCGGGGCTTTTTAAGGTTAACAATATTTGATTTTTACGCTGCGTGACAGCACGAATTCCGGGGATTTGTGATTTCTCACGTTCGATCCAGGTACCACCACGTTCAGGCTCACGGCTAGAACCAACAAACACACTAATATGGCTGCGGCTCGCAGGTAAGATAGTTGCCGGATGTAATACTTTCGCCCCAAAGGTAGCCATTTCGGCCGCTTCATCAAAACTTAAACGCGCAATCGGCGTAGCCTTAGCACATAAGCGCGGATCGGTGCTAAAAATGCCCACGACATCAGTCCAAATGTGCACGCTTTTAGCGTTTATAGCTTCGGCCAGTAATGCCGCACTGTAATCTGAACCACCACGACCAAGTGTGGTAGTTTGACCATGCGCGTCACTGCCTATAAAGCCTTGAGTTACAATAACCTGTTCAGCTAATAACGGAATTAAATGCTCTTTTGCGGCCATTGCTGTTGCAGCTACATCTGGGGTTGCTTTAGAAAACTGGCTGTCGGTTTTTAATACCTGTCGCACATCAAAACGCACCGCATTTAAGCCATTTAAACGCAGTACCTGAGTAAATAAATAGGATGATAAACGCTCACCAAAGCTCAATAACTCATCATGTTGTTGCTTTGATTTTAGTGGCTCACTGGCAAGTGACTTAAAAGCTTTAATGGTTTCATCAAAGCCATGAGCTAAATCAGCATCCAATGACAGCTCATTTAAAATAGCTTCTTGAATAGCAATAACGCCAGCAATGTTCTCATTGCGCTCATCTGCTGATAAATCTTTTTTACATAAGGTCACAAGGTGATTAGTCACTCCTGCGCTGGCACTTACGGCCACTACTCGTACGTTGTTATCGGCTACAATAATTTCACTGCAACGGCTCATCGCTTCAAAGTTAGCCACACTGGTGCCACCGAACTTTGCGACTACGTAGTCTGATTTTTGATTTTGTGCTGACTGTTGCAAGTTAGTTGCAGCTAATTGGGTATTCATGTCGTCTCCTTTTGTGGCATTCATACCACGATAAAACAAGAAGAACTTGGCAAGGGGGTGCTCGATAAGAAAAGTCCACTGCCAGAAGCTCTCCACCTAATTGGTGACAGTTTTGAGGATTCAGCCCCATAAACCGAAAAACCACTGTGACGTCCAGTTGCTTTCCTCGGCGAGTACTTCCCTCCTTAATGATTACAGGCATACGTCGCCTAACATTAAGTACCTAAGTACCGCACCTCTTCTGAATGTTAGATTAATTACGTAAATTATTAGCAATTAAATAACAAAACCCGCTATTAAGCGGGCTTTGAAAGTTATCGTTTAGACGTCTAGCTGTCAAGTTGTTTTAAATAATAAAAGCAATTAAATAAAACTACCTGCTAAATACGATCCCATATAACCAATTGTATAAGCGATTAATAAATACACCGACATACGTAAATAACTCATAAAGGTAAGCGCTTTTACTTTACTCATAGCGATAATACCGGCAGCCGAGCCAATAATAAGCATGGACCCCCCCACCCCAGTTGCATACGTAAACGACAACCATTGTTGTGGACTCATCACTATTTCAGCTTTAAGTAACGCAGCCGTTAGTGGTACGTTGTCAACCGCAGCTGATAATATACCCATTAAATAATTAGCGTATTGTGCTGGCATTAACTCGTAAAGGTGAGTGAACTTACTGAGCATACCGACTTCTTTCAGGGCGCCTACAAGTAATAATACGCCAACGAAGAACAGCAAGGTGTCGTATTCTATTTCGCGAATATAATCGATGATTTTTTTATTCACATCTTTTTTGCGCATTAAAAATTGCGCTACTAAAAACATCAACGACAAACCAAATAAGAAAGTTAACAAAGGCGGCACATGATAAAGCACGCTTAACGTTAATGTCCCGACAATCGTTGATAAGAAAATCACTGCAATAGTGATATCTGTTTTCTCAATGCGACGGTCCTCTTGTTTGGTAAACTCAACTTGGCCGTTGAGCCCAAATGACAGCATAATGGCCAATAGCGCCACGCTAAATAACGCAGGCACAACCAACAATAGCAAGTGACCAATGGTAACTTTGTCATCAAGGAAAATCATCAAGGTAGTAACATCACCGGTAATTAACGACACTCCGCCCGAGTTCACACTAAAGATGATAAGCGTAGCGTATTTAATTAGCTTTTTCGGATCGAGTTTTAACGACATAACCACCGCAAGGGAAATTAATGTGGCTGTGATATTGTCTGAAATCGACGAAAATAAGAAGGAGAACCCGCCAATCAAAAACATCAGTTTGCGTTCGCTAATAGCACTGGGCATTATCTTATGCACAATATTTTGGATAAAACCTTTGGAGTTCAAATAGGCTACAAAGGTCATTGCAGCCATTAAAAACAACCACAGTGTGGCAATCTCTAAAATATTGTGGTCAAGTTGATGTTGTACGTTTTCGGGGCTTTGCCCGTGAAGCGGCGAGATAAATAAGATAATCCAGCATAAAGTACCAAAGAAAAGCGTGGTTTTGGCCTTGTTTACATGGATAATATCCTCTATAACGATGAGCACGAATGCTAGCGTTATCAGGGTTAGGATAATTGCAGTTACCATGGTGTTTGAACAACCTTTATAAAAATGTAAAAATTGTATGTTATGAGCCGCAGGACGACACGGCGCGCAGTCTAGCACCAAAGAATGTGTAAAACTATTGTCAATTTGCTTTTCTACGACTAATCGCTGAGGCCTAACAAGCCGGCTTTACAAGATAAATTAGGATTTTTGGAGTTTTATGATCCCAGCTAAAAAGTTGCTAAATACCCTAACAGAGCACTGGGGAATGTTAGAGCTGCTATTTAAACGTTTTAAAATGGCTGATTTCAGCCTAAAAGACGTGCAAAATGCGATCAAACAAAAACAACCTACGTGGTCAAATGAGCGCATTTACAAAGAAACCAACCGCCTTTTAAACCAAGATATTATTATTCCCTTGGCTAAATCGTCACAACTTGAAATTAACCGTGCAATTGCAGATTTTGCCACTTTTTTATTGCAGGAAGAACATTTAGGCTTGGCGCAAGAAATTAGCGTGCTGGTTGAAGATTTAGCCCGTTTGGGTAACCGTTTAGACAATGCCGGTAGTATTGAAGACTACGACGAGATGCGCCGTTTTAGCCGCATTATGGATGATCGGGTGCGTAAAATAATGAAACTATTTGCCCACAACGAAAATGCCATTTTAAATATTGTAGAACAAGCAAAAGCTAATAATGCGGTGCAATCATTACAAAAGCGTTATCAAGCGGTGATTGAAGCGTTTGATGAATACATTGAACCAATGCTTGAAATGGTTGATATTCGTGGCGATTTTCATGCTTGTTTTAATACCATCGAAACACAAATCAGTACGCAAATCGAATATATTGAACGCAGCGGTAAAGCTTATCAAGATAAACGCATGCTTGAACGATTACGTACCCGAATTTTAGAAATGCATTTAGTTGGTCGCGAAAGCCTGCGTAAAAGTGCCGATATGCTAATGCCACTGCGTGAAGAGTTGCGCCGTAATAATATGATCACTCGTCAAGCAGCTAAAGTACTTGGTTTAGTACGTAAAAATGGCGTTGATAATATGCTCAGCGCCGTACAACCACATTTTGTCTCTGACACGCAGCGATTCTCATTGGGGCAACAGCGCCATATGGTCGCTTATATGGCTGCACTTGTTGAGTTTGAACACAGTGAATACGAACTTCCTGATCAACAAGATGTGCCTGCTTTTGTTACGCCAAATATTCCAGATTACAATAATGTTAAAGCAAACTTTAAAAAACGCTTCAATGCTAAACGTAAAAAGCCACAACCATTATTGACCTTTTTAGAGCAAAGCTACCCCGACCTTGAAGCCGACGAAATGCTGTTTTTATATCAAAAGCTGGTAAGTGACACCGATATTGAAATCAATCAAAGCGATGAAAAAATGCGCGTAAAAATTGCCGGGCAACATTTTTCTCTTTTCCCTTTTAATTCTAAGCCTGTTGACTCTCAGCAAACACCAACAGTGGATGAGTAACCGTTATGACACAGATAAATTTAGATGAACTTAGTCATCTACAAGCAATTAATAAAAAATTAGTCACCGGCTATCACATTAGCGAACAAGACACCGTAATGTGGCAAGAGCTTGATCAACAAATTGATCATTACCGCGCATTATTCAGCGCCCTTGGCCACGATTTACAACATGACAGCCGTGGTTTTTATTACTTTGCCAGTGATGAAAGTACACCCAATATGGGGAAAATTTCCCGCGCGATTGCCTTAACCATTTATATCTTAATTGAGCACTATGCAAACTCAGGTAAAGACCCAATGCGTGCCTTATTTGATGAAGTGAATGATTTAGAACTGATGCAAACTTTAGTGCAAATGAACAAGCACTTATTTGATCAACTCGAAATTTTTTCAGGATCAGACCTACGTAAAGACGTGTACTTACGCATGATTCGACTTGGCCTTGCCCGTGAAGTAGAAGGCGGCTTTATGCTGCAAGCACCTATCTACCGTTATATTGATGCCTTAATGGAAGTAAACGAAGAAACCTATATTGGAGAGGACGAATAATGAAAAACCTATACGGCCTCAGTAAGCTGGCATTATTAAACACCGCCGGTTATGCCAAATGTGTGATCCCGCTTGATAAAAGCAGCTCAATTTGTGCACCAAATAACACCGGTAAAAGCTCGGTGATCAATGCTCTGCAATTTCCGCTTATTAATGATTTACGCCTAACAGAATGGGACGGTCATGATTTAGACGAAACCCGTAAATTTTATTTTTCGTCAGATCAATCCTATATTTTACTCGAAGCCGACCTACCCCATGGCCCGGTGGTGATTGGTGTAGCTGGGCTTGGTAAAATTGCCGGTTACGCACATCAGTTTTTTTGTTACCAAGGCAAGCTTGATCTTGAGCAGTATACTCAAGGTAAAACCATCATTAAGTTCACTAAACTGTTTAATCATTTAAAAGAGCAAGGCTTTAACCCTATTGAGCTTAAAGCGCAAGAGCTCAACGCACTATTAACGGGTGGTGCCACGCCATTTGATGGCGACATTAACTTAAAGATGATCCCGCTTAACAACGTGCAAGATTCGGCAATTTATAAAGAAATTTTCCGCCGTATTTTGAACCTGCATAAATTAGGCGCTGCCGACGTAAAGCGCTTTATGTTACGCGTATTTGAACGCCACATGTCAAACTCAAAGGTCGATTTTTATGAAGTATGGCGTCGCTCCTTTGATAAAGTAAACCGCGCAAAACGTGAGCTAAAAGCACTCGAGTCGATGCAAGAGCCTATCTGCGCCCTTGAATCAATGCTTGAAAACCAAACCGTACTCAAAGGTAAATTAGCCGCATACGCCCCCAAAATTGACCAAGCATTAATCGATTTTGATAGCTACCAAGAGGCGCAATTGAGCGAGCTTAATGTTGCCCTTGAAGACATTGAACACGAAAAGCACGAGTTTGAACAAAAACAACAACTTTATGTACAACAATCGCGCGATATTGAACGCAGGCAAACACAAATAGAGCAATGGTTTTTAGACTTTGGTGCTCTAAAATCTGAATTTGAATTGGTTAACATGGCAACCTTAAAAGTAAGCCTTGGTCAATTAAAGCAAGATTACGAGTCACTATCGCATTCTATCAACAGTGCACAAGGGCAAAGCCTGCATACTCTTGATTACCGTATTAGTGAAACACAAAAGCAGATCAAAAGCTTAAAGCTACAGCTTAAAAATCTTGAGTTTAATTTATTTACCCGTATGCGCGAGGATTTATCACTTAAAGAAGTTGAAGAGATCTCGCGTATTCTAAACCCTGACATTCTGTCATTTGCCACCACCAGTAATGGTGATATAGATATCACTGATGAAGATGCCTTTGGTGCATTTTTAGAGCAATTATCAGATAACGTGAAAGGCGGCGTGCTTACCCTGCCAGGCGCGACCATCAAGCTGAAAAAACTCTCACCGGTGCAGATGCAAAGCGGTGAAAATAAAGAGCAACTTACTGCGCAACTCAGCGCCCTAGAACAGTCACTCAATGAATTTAAGCAACAGCGTGATGTGGCCGCCAATGTGGCCGACAAACAAAAAGAAAAAGATGCCTTATACGATGAACTCATGGCAGCAGAAAGCGCACTTAAACGCTTTGAACAATTCCAGGTTATGCTGCAATCTATTGATGCACAAACACTCTTAAAAGAGCAATTATTGGCTGAACGCGAGCAAGTTGATAGCTACTTACAAGATATTCAAAATAACAGCGGTTCAATTAGTGATCGACGCTCGATTATTAAATCGAAAAAAGATTTAATTTCACGCCAAGCCGAGCGCCTACGCCAAGTGAAATCTGAACGAATTGACCACACGCTGGATTTATATAGCGGTAAAGTCACCCCGTATATGATTGATGTGCAAATTGACTTTGATAATCTCAGTGACTTAGTTCATCACTTTAATAAAGATTGCCAAGAGCTGCGTAATTTTGATATCAACGTTCGTAATACCTATTTGCATATTTACAATGCCGGTATTACCAAATTTGATAACGAAAATGACGAGTTTAGTAAATACCAGAAATTGATTGCCGCGTTCCATAATATTGATAACGAACGTGATGCGGTTGAACGCCAAGCCCGGGTTGCACTCACAGAAGTAGCCGCGACGATTAAGGGACTGCGTGAAGATTTAGACAGACTGCGCCGTGAAATGAACAGCTTCAATAAAGGCATTAGTCAGCATCGTATTTCAAACTTACAAGCATTTAAAATTAACGTGATACCACGCAAAATGTTGGTTGATAGTATTGATACCATAATCAGTACCTCAAATCAGTTTGAACAAGGTGATACGCTGGATTTACTCAGCCAAGAACCCTACAGTGAAAGTGCTGTCAACGAAGCAAAAGATCACTTAATTAAACTTGCCTCTGATAAAGCCGGTTTAACCCTTACTGACTTATTTGATATTCGCTTTGAAGTAGTAAACCGTGCAGGCGAAACCGAGCATTTTGAAAAAATTGATTCGGCTGGCTCAAACGGTACGCGTATCACCATAAAATTATTATGCGGTATGTTGTTTATCCGCTACTTATTAAGCGACCAAGAGCAAAACTTATACCGCATCCCGATTTATATTGATGAAGCGGCCGATATCGATCCGCAAAATCAAAAAGCAATTATAGAAACCGCACTCAGCTTTGGCTTTGTGCCAATATTTGCCTCGGTGAAACCACAAATTAGCTGTGATTATATTGTGCCAATTCGCTCCGTTAAAGACGGCGCCCAGAACTGGGTAGATGAAAAGGATTGGATAGAAGTAGAGCATGAATAAGACAATAGCCACGTTTGTGTAAATTAATGCATCATTCAGTCAAGGACGACTAAACTAATTAGTACTTATCATGTACACAAATTACAGGTAAAAAATAACATTTCCTTGAATTAATTCTATGTTATGTTATCAAACGAATAGTAATTAAATTTGCCAAGGAGCAAACTCCATGAAAAATATACTAATTGCAGCTGCTGTATTACTACTAGCAGCGTGTGCAAAAACGCCTGATATTGACTACGACAAATCTGTGGACTTTGGTAACTACAAAACATTTGCTTGGTTTCCACAAGCGACCTTGGCTGACGCTGGTAACTATCAAATCAGTCCATTGATGGAAAAACGTGTGCGTGAAGCGGTAAATGCACAATTACAAGCAAACGGTATGACACCTGCCGATGAAGCATCAGCAGATGTATTAATTAACTATCATGCCTCTGTTGATACTAAAGTTGACGTTGATACATTTAATGTAGGTTACGGTGCACGTTGGAACTACTGGGGCATGGGTTATAACACGCAAACAACAACCCATGAATTTGATGTGGGCACTTTAGTGATTGATGTTGTTGACCGTGCCTCTAACCAGCTTGTTTGGCGTGGTGCTCGTGAAGGTCGCCTTCAGAAGAAACAAACACCTGAAGAGCGTAACAAAGCAGTACAAGAAGCCGTTGCAACAATTTTAAGTGGTTTTCCACCAGAAAAACTAAAATAACACTTTAAATTAGCATTCAAAAAAGCTCACTATTTAGTGAGCTTTTTTGTAAGTCTTATGCCTCTTTTAGCACATTCGCCACAAATTCTGTGAACGAATTGGCTATAGGACTAGTAAAGCTAGCATTGTATACATTGCTTGTATCGGGTCTAATATAAATAGTACCATCTATATCGTTTGAAAAGACCATAAGAAACCCATATCTAAAATGTTCAGTGTGCTTATTTTGTTCGTAAATATCTAAACGTTTTATCTCAGGGTTAATCCCATAAATAGGCTCATCAAATATTTCTGCATAATTTAAGTTTACCAGGTAATCAAAAAAATCTTTTGGTAAATCAATATTTAATCTTGCTTCTAGATCATAAACTTTTTTTCTTGCTTGGCCTTGGCCAACTACACTAGAATGATCTTTCAACATTTCTACTAGATTCATAAGTCCTTCTTATAATTAATTATACATAGCATTTTTTATGAAAGTTAAACTATGCAGGTTTATTAAATTAGTAAATGCTAATCCGCCTTATATTTATGCAGTAAATCTAGCGGTATATGGCAGTAATCATCTGGATGATTAGTTAGTCGGTCTTGGTGCTCAGCATCACTGGGGACATAATTTGTTAGCGGTTTAACCTGTACAGCTATTTTGTCGGCATCATCTCGTTGGCTGATATAATCGCTTGCTAACGTTAAGTGACTTTGCTCTTCACTATAAATAGCCGTGCGGTATTTTTCACCCACATCATCACCTTGCTTATTAATACTGTATGGGTCAATAATTTCAAAGAAATAATCAATTAGTTTATTAACCGTGACAGCATCAGTATCAAAAATGACTTTGACACACTCTGCATAACCATCGTACTCACTTTGTGTATTATCACTTGTACCATTAGCCCGCCCTGCTTCTGTAATAACTACTCCGGGTAAGTGCTTCATAAACTCTTGCACGCCCCACAAACACCCTCCCGCAAAATAAATAGTTTGCTGGCGAGCATAAAAGTTAGCTGGTTGTTTTTCATTCATAGAGGGACCTAATATATTTAACAAGCAAAGACAGTGTAATGCTTTCATTTTAAGAATGATCATCAAATGCAGTTTTTTCGAATTAATGTACAATAGCGCCAAAAATCGTGACTGTTTAATTTTGCTATTTTATCACGCTATAAAAAAGTGTTACGACTTTAATTTTTAGCGCAATCGCACATAAAGAATATGAGAAAAACAACATGAACCGTACCTCGCACCTTATTATACCCGCAGTACTTGCCAGCATATCCAGTGTTGCTTATGCGGCAGATGACTCTGAAGAATCGACAACCATTGAGCAAATAACAATCGAGGCATCCCCTACAGCAAATACGTTACCAGTAGGTACCTTTGACTCACCTATATCAAATTTAGAGTATGACCCTCGTGTTGATTTGCAATCGCGTAACATGGCAGAAGCACAAGCTGATGTTACTATTCGTGGCGGTATCTTTGAAAACACCGGTTTTAGAGTCGGCAGTGCTACTTTACTCGATCCGCAATCAGGCCATTATTTTGCAGAAATTCCTATTGCACCGCAAATGCTCACTGGCGCAAGTGTATTGACCGGTGCTGATAATGCACTTTACGGTGTAAATAGCTCAGTAGGTAGTGTGTCGTTTGGTTGGAAGCCAATTACGACTGGTGGCAGTGTATCTGCAGGAGTCGGCACTAACGACTTTAATTTACAGAGTGTTCATGCTGGTAAAAGTATCCCTTTAGATACAATCGCCGATTGGCGCCTAGGTTTTGAAGGGGAATATTCTCATTCACAAAGCGATGGCTCAATTGATTTTGGCGATCATGATTTTAATCGCGCTACTGCTCGTGTGCAATTAACGAGTGCAGATTCACAAACTGATTTATTTTTTGGCTCACAAGAGAAATTTTTTGGCTGGCCGAACCTCTATACCCCATTTGGCGTGAATGAAACTGAAGACTTAGAAACGCAACTGTTAATGCTTAACCATAAACAAAGTTATGCAACAAACAGTGAGTTTGAAGTATCAGCTTATTATCGAAAAAATAACGACCATTATATTTACTCTCGTGAAAACCCAAGCGCGTTTGAAGCTTTTCACGAAACAGAAGTTAAATCATTCGCCATCTCCGGGCGACATGCTCAAAACGATGTGTTCTCACTAAACTACTCAGCACAATTTATTGAAGATTCCATTGAATCAACCACGCTTGAGAATAACTTTACTTCGCGTAACTATTATAAAATCAGTGTATTGCCAGAATACACTATGGCTCTTGAGAACAATCAGCAGCTAACAGTGCGTTTAGGCGCAGCCTTCGATGATACCAACCGCGATGACTCACAATTATCGCTGATAGGTGATATCACATTCAATACAATTAATAGTAACGCCACTGAGCGGACATTTTATTTATCCTACGCTGAGGCCAGTCAAGTTGCAGGTTATACTGCTATTGGTGGCAATGACTCTGGTGGATTGTTTAGAAGTAATTATAACCTTGAGCGTGAAACCACCAAAAACTTAGAACTGGGTTTATTACTAGAACAACAAAGTTGGCAGCTTAATTCGGCTATTTTTTACCGCCAAGATAATAACTTAACTGACTGGACATTTAGCTTTGATTCAACCTCAGCGCGTTTTGCCGAACCGGTTGATATTGATACCGCTGGCCTTGAATTTTTAGCCACTAAGCAATTTGAAAATACTGAAATTATAGCCAGTTACACCTACCTCCATAAATCAGAAACCTATGGCTCGCCAGATGTCGATGCAAGCTTTTATGCCTTAAACTTCCCTGATCACCGTTTAACTCTTGGTGCTGTATGGAGCCCGACGGATATATTAGAGTTTCGGATTGATAATGAATGGCGTAAACAGCATAAAAATGCGCTGCGACGCTCTGATGATGAAGCCTTGTTTACTCAGCTGACGTTAAAAGTAACGCCACCGATACTGCAAAACTTCTTTATTACCTTAGCAGCAGATAACCTTTGGGATGAATCATTTGAGGAAATTCCAGGCACACCTGGGCGCGGTGAGCAATACACACTAACTGCAACTTATAGCTGGTAAATAAAAAATATGTATAAAAACCGCATTTTTAAGATGCGGTTTTTTTATGTCATTTGTTCAAGCTCGGTAATTAATTGCAGCGCTTGCGCATTCGTTGTTCCACACACATCAATCGTCGCACTAAAATCACTGCATACTTTTGGCCGCCTTTCATCACCAAATAACTTACATAAATTGTTGTTATCTAACTGAATACAGCGCTCTCCTGCTTTTTTGCCATTAGGCATCCCCGGAATTGGTGAGCTAATACTTGGTGCGATACAACAAGCCCCACACCCGAGTCGACACGCCATTGGTGATGTATTCATCTTTGCCCCTTTTGTAATCTATTTCGCTAATTTGTTAATTGTGTAATGACTTGTTACATCTTAATACGCCTTGTAAACACTTTATTCATTATAATTGCTGTGTCACCTAATTATGAGGAAAGCCCAGTGGCTACTAAAAAACAAATAATTCTACCTATTGCCGTATTAGTCGCCGGTGTAGGTCTTGCGGTTGCGTTTTCAGCAATGAAACAACCGCCAGAAGAAAAGCCAGCACAAGATACACGCCCTCTGGTATCAGTTAGCGCAGTTCACCTTGATGCAATTACGCTAGACGTAAAATCCTATGGTGTAGTAAAAGCAAAAGATCACACCCCACTGGTTGCGCAAGTAAGCGGTCAAGTGGTATTTGTCTCTGAGCAATTTGTGCAAGGTGGATTTGTCAAACAAGGCGATATTCTAGCACGAATAGATCCAAATGATTATGAAGCAGCGTTAATTGAAGCCCAAGCAGGCATGGCGCAAGCCAGCTCTGATCTAGAAATTGAACGAGCGCAAGCTCATGTAGCACAGGCAGAGTGGGATCGAATAAAAGACGATTCAAATCAAATGATCCCATCTCAATTATATTTACGCAAACCACAATTAGCCGAAAAACTAGCGCGTTACCGTGCAGCACAGGCGTCTGAAAAACGTGCAAAACGTAATTTAGAGCGCACATACATAAAAGCGCCTTATGATGCGATTATTTCTGAACGTGCAATTAGTTTAGGCAGCGTAGTTAATCCTGGAAGCCAATTTGGCGCTCTCAGTTCAACCTTAGTGGCTGAAATTCGCCTTCCTGTGGCAGATAAAGAATTACAATACCTAATCGATAGCGGTATCGGCGCGAATGTAACACTCAGTGCAGACTATGCTGGTAAGCCAACTACTTGGCAGGCAAAAATTGTCCGCAGCGAAGGTGTTATTGATCAAAAAAGTCGTATGAGCTATTTAGTGGCGCAAGTAAATACACCTTATGCCAGTGAGCAACCGCTGCGCTTTGGCTCTTATATCAATGCGACCATTTCTGGCCGCGAGCTTGATAATGCGATTATCGTTCCTCATCACTTAGTGAAAAACGGTAAAATAGTGGTAATGAATGATGATTTAACTCTTTCGTTCAAACCTCTTAATATTATTAGAGAGCAAAATGGCATGGTCATCGCTTCACAAGGCTTAAATGATGGTGAGCAATTGATCACCTCGGCTTTAGATTTCCCAACCGAAGGCATGCAAGTAAAGCTAAATGACTCTGATAAACCTGCAGCTGCAACTCAACTTGCACTGAAAGAGGAATAGAGCATGACCATCCATAGCGAAAAAGGCTTAATTGCCTGGTTTGCTCGCAACCCTGTTGCAGCAAACCTATTAATGATTTTTATTTTAGTGGGTGGTATTTTAACCGCGTTTTCTATTCGCAAACAAATGTTCCCACAATTTGAAAATAACTGGATCAGCGTCCAAGCTGTCTACCCAGGTGCTGCCCCACAAGAAGTAGAAGAAGGCATCACCATCAAGGTAGAAGAAGCTCTCGAAGGCCTAGAGGGTATTAAACGGAAGATTACTTATTCAAACCGCGGTTATTCTCAAGCGTGGATCGAAATTGAAGAAAAATATGATACTAAAGAAGTGCTCGATGAAGTAAAAATGCAGGTTGATGCAATCAACACCTTCCCTGCAGACATGGAGCGTCCTATTGTGCGCCATGATAAGTTTGAGCAAGAAGTAATGATCCTCGCCTTATACGGTGACATGAGCAATTATCAGCTCAAAGAACTTGGCAACAATATCAAAGACGAACTGCAAGCACTGCCACAAATTAACTTAGTTGAATTTAATGGTGGCCTTGATTATGAAATTGGTATTGAAGTTAGCCCTGATAAACTTCGTGAGTATGGTTTAACTTTTAGAGACATTGCGAATGCAGTGCGTGCTTTTTCAGCCAATATGTCTGCAGGTCAGATTCGCTCTGAAAACGGCTATATTTCGATGCGGGTTGAAAAACAAGCTTACCGAGGGGATGAATTTGCCAAACTGCCATTGATATTACTACCAGATGGTGCACAAGTGTATTTAGGCGATGTAGCAACCATTAACGATGGCTTTGCAGAAGGCTTACAATACTCTAAATACAATGGTAAAAATTCCTTGTCGTTTGAAGTAAATGCCTCAAAAGATCAAGATATTACCAAAGTTGCAAAAGTTCTTAAGCAATACCTTAATGATAAAGCAGGTCAACTTCCAGCGGGTGTTAAACTCACGCCGATTGTCGATTTAACCTACTACCTAGAGGGTCGATTAGACATGATGATCGACAACATGGTGTGGGGTGGTCTATTGGTTATGGTGGTACTTGCGCTATTTTTACCCCTACGCTTAGCATTTTGGGTGATGATGGGTTTACCTGTGTCATTCCTTGGCGCGTTTTTAATGATGCCGATGGGCTTTTTAGATGTCACCATCAACTTAGCATCACTATTTGCCTTTATATTAGTGCTAGGTATTGTGGTTGATGACGCCATCGTCGTAGGTGAATCAGCCAGTGCTGAAATTGAAAAACATGGCCACTCTCTTGATAACGTAGTACGTGGTGTTAAGCGCGTCGCAATGCCTGCCACCTTCGGTGTCTTAACTACCATCGCTGCTTTTTTACCGCAAACTTTAGCAAGTGGCCCTGGTGCTGCGTTTTCAAAAGCCATTGGCGGGGTTATTATCCTGTGTTTGATTTTCTCTCTGATTGAATCAAAACTTATTTTACCAGCCCACATAGCAGCAATGAAACACCGAGAACCAAATCCGAAAAACCCATTACATCGCCTCCGTAAAGTGATGGATGGCGGTTTAAAACGGTTTGTTGATAACTATTACACGCCATTTATTGGCCATTGTATTCATTATCGTTATACCGTAATTATTGGTTTTATTTGTGTATTAATTGTCAGTGCTGGGATGTTTGCCGGTGGTTTAGTGAAGTTTGTAGCGAACCCTAAAATTCCTCATGACTTTCCACGTATCTCAGTCGAAATGAACTTAGCATCGTCTGAACAAGCAACCCTAGAAACCGCGCAAAAAATAGAGCAAGTTATTATCAATGTTGATAAACAACTTAAAGAGCAATATGGCACAGCTATGGTACGCGATCTTTCCGTTAGCTTACGTGGACGTACCGATGCCAGTATTATGGCGGTATTAATTGATCCTGAGTTACGCCCTATCGATACCTTTGCATTGAGCGCACTATGGCGTGAACAAATGCCTCCTTTACCGGGCGTGAAAACACTAACCATTCAAGACAGTATTATGAATGGTGGTCGAGACGACGGTGATGTGAGCTTCCGCCTAGAAGGAAAGGATGCCAAACAACTAAAAGAAGTAGCAGCAAAACTTAAAGAAAAACTCAACACCATGGAAGGTGTGGGTGATGTAAATGACTCAATGCAAAGCGCTACAGATGAAGTACAGCTTGACTTAAAACCACTGGCGTACAGCATGGGTTTAACCCTTGCCGATGTTGCCTCACAAGTCAGCTTTAGTTACTACGGCCTTGAAGCACAGCGTATTCTACGTGACGGCGAGGAAGTGAAAGTAATGATCCGCTACCCTGAAGAAGCTCGTAACTCGATCAGCGATATCGCCAGTGCTCGTATCATTACACCTAGTGGCGCAGAAGTACCTTTGGCTGAAATTGCCGATGTAAAACTGGTTGATGGTGTAAACCGTATTCGCCGCGAAAACTCAAAGCGTACTGTTAACGTATGGGCAGCAGTTGATACCGACCAAGTTGAACCTTTTGCCATTGCTGAAGAAATACGTGATGAGTACTTACCGGCACTACTAAAGAACTACCCAGGTGTACAAAGTAGTGTTGCTGGACGTATTCAAGAAGAAATGGATAGCGTTGCTGAGCAAGTGCGTGATTTTGCACTTTCAATGATGATTATCTTCGCGTTATTGGCAATCCCACTACGCTCATACTCACAACCATTGATTATTATGTCAGTGATCCCATTTGGGGTTATTGGTGCCATGTTTGGCCATATGATTTTAGGCATGACAATGAGTGGCTTATCAATTTTCGGGATCATTGCTGTAGCCGGTGTTGTTGTGAACGATTCATTAGTAATGGTGGACTTTGTTAATAAAGCACGTGCTGATGGCGTAGCAATAAAAGACGCAGTAATGCAAGCTGGTGCACGTCGTTTTAGAGCGATTATGCTCACCTCAATCACTACCTTTATTGGCGTGTTACCAATCATTATGGAAACCAGCTTACAAGCTAAAATTGTCATCCCAATGGCAGTATCATTGGCCTTTGGTGTGTTATTTGCCACGGTGATCACGCTGATCTTGATCCCATGTCAATATGTCGCACTAGAAGATGCTAAACGATTAATTCGTAAATGGCGTGGAAAAGAAGCACTGGTAGATGGTGAATCAATTCATAGCAAAGTGAATACTATAATAAACCGCTCACCTTTATAAAATTTGATATCCCAACCAACTAGCCCGAGCTGTATACAGTTCGGGCTTTTTTATTTGAATCAAAAAACGTTGAAGGAATTATCTTTAAACGAAATCGTAGAAAATATAAATAAAAATGCCTCTGCAAAAAAATAGTCAATCCCTTTTGATGTTGAATTGACTGATTTTATTGCAGAGTGTGTTAGGTAATTAATTTTCCAGAACACTAGGTTCAAGTATACCTTTATCAATTAGTTGGCTTATCATCGTACGTGCTTTTTCTCTGCATACATCACGCAATAAACGCACTGCAGGCGTTATTGATTGACGGCTTGGACAAATTAACCACAGCTCACCACAGGTATGCTGGTAATTATTCATCACTGTAACTACCCTATCGTGAAGTAGATCATCAGCAATATCTAATGCCGATTTTACGGCAAGCCCTTTGCCAGCAACACACCAGCGCCTGACTAAATCACCATCATTTGAGGCACGCTTGCCTTGCATTTTTACTTTGTATTTTTTTTGCCCATTGGTAAATTCCCAAACATTATTGATAATATCTTGCAGTTGATAAAATAACCCTGGATGCTGTGCTAAATCATCTGGATACATAGGCGCACCATAACGTTTTATATAGTCAGGTGAGGCGCATAATAAACGTGGAATATTACAAATTTTAAACCCGTAAACATTGGCATCAGTTGGCGAGCCATAACGCAGTGCTATATCCACCGAATCTCGGTAGAAATCCACGTTACTATCACTAATATGTGTGCGCAGGCTCACCTTCGGGTAACTATCCATAATTTCATCAATCCAAGGGATAACTAAATTACGGCCAAGATCAGAAGATAATGCAACCCTTAACTCACCTTCAATCTCATCATGTTCGCCTTTTAGGTTCTGCCGAGCTTGCTCAAGTATCGCTATTGCTTGCTCACACTGTGGGATATAGCGCTCCCCTGCGGCAGAAAGCCTTAGATGACGTGTTGTACGCACAAATAGGTCTACACCTAATGTTGATTCCACCCGTTTGATAGCAGCACTGGCGGTTGCTGTACGCATATCAAGTTTTGCCGCTGCAAGGGTAATACTTTTAAATTCAGCGACTTTCAAAATAAGTTTTAAATCGTCAATCTGCATATTATCTAAATATATTTGATAATGATTCAATAATTATGCTGTTTATCAAAAGTAATGCAAGCGCTATCATCTGCCTCATTCAACGGCTTTGATTAAATAAAGCTATTCGCTACAGGAACCAATTATGACACACCCGATTATTACCGACTTAGAAGCGCGTTACACAGCAAAAAAATATGATGCAACTAAACGTGTATCGGCAGAAGATTTAGCTGTGATCTATCAAGCCATGCGTTTATCTCCGTCATCAATTAATTCGCAGCCATGGAAATTCATTGTTATTGAGTCTGAGCAAGCAAAACAACGTATGCATGATACTTTCGCTAACAAGTTTCAATTTAATCAGCCGCATATTAAAACTGCATCACACATTATTTTGTTTGCTTACAACCCGAAATACACCAGAGAAGATTATGCAAAAGTGATTGACACTGATATCGCCAATGGCCGTACGCCAGCAGAAAATCGCGAGCAAGCCTTTGGCGCATACGCATTTGTTGACTTAAATACTGACGCATCTGGCAATAATGCCGCATGGACCAAAACACAAACTTACCTTGCACTTGGTAATACTATGCATGCTGTTGCGCGCTTAGGTATTGATTCAACACCAATGGAAGGCGTAGATAGCGAGCTAATTAGTGAACTTTTTGCGGATGAGTTAGATGGTTATATTTGTGAAGTCGCACTTGTCATTGGTTATCACGAAACACAAACCGACTATAATGCTAAGCTTCCAAAATCACGTTTGAGTCAAGATCAAATTATTCAAGTGGTTTAAGTTTTACATTACCGGTTAAGAAGAGCCTGTTACAGGCTCACTTTAACAAGCTTTTTTGCATTATAGCCTCTGCTATGTGCTCTCTTTAGCAGCTCCACAAACAATTTTTTCTTCGCCAAGATGATATATATTATTTATTGCTACATAGGCGCCAGATACAACGCCTGTAATAGGGACTAATAATATCCCACTAATTGAATAGTAGGTATTGGTATCCTCAAAGCCATTAATTATTTTCAATGTCTTACGGTCAGAAGATATTTCACATTTATTAACTGCTGGCATGTCCTTAGTTGGTACAACGATACAGCCTGATAACATCGTCAAAGTAAAACATATAGTCGTAACTAATTTCATCTTGTAACATCCTCGTTTTTAATTGTCATATAGAAACCATAAAAATTAATATTTATAGATTGTTGGCTAACTATCTTATAAATACTTTACTAAACAAAGTATGCGCTCCACGCAACCTGTTAGTAAATAATGGTAAAAAATTTTTATCTAAGAAAACCGCTTTTTACAGGCTTGCCTCCATAACTCCCCGCAAACCTTGCACATATAAATCAAGCTTATAGGTTCAATTTTCACTAATAAACATGCACATCAGACACAATACTATGCACCGTTTTATATTGAGGAAACTTATCTAAAATTTTCTTGCAATAACAATAGCATAGATGGGCAACTTACTTTAGCAGTGATTCTGTTAAAGAAATCAAATAAAAACCAATAAAGAAACTATTAATTTAACAAAGGTAATGAATTGCAATCAAATTGTAAGCAGTAATGTATTTAGAAAAGTAACTTATTCAGTTAATTATTATATTTAATTCAGGTACAGAAACAACGTCAAACCATGGTTATATAATAGTACAATTAAAATTAACTTTGATAAAAATCAAATTTAGATGTCTTAAATATGGCTGTTACGACTCATATTAATTATTTTTATATGGAGCCTAAAACCCGTAAAATCTAATTACAAAGCATTAAAAAAGTATTTTTGTATAATGTTACTTTTTAGGCTAATTAAAGAGTTTTAAATAGATCAATGACAACCACATTACTAGATCACACTCATTTAAAAGTATCATTGAATGATATTTAGAACTGATCGTTATCAGTACACAAATCCACCCGGTTATTGCAGCATGCTATTAAATACTGCAACAAATAAAAAACATTTATATAGGTAAAAAATGATCAGAAATATAAAAATAGGCATGCGTTCAGCCTTGGCATTTGGGATTTTGGGTTTGATTACTCTGATTCTGGGGGTATTTTCCATTATGCAATTATCACAATTGAACTCTATATCAGATGTCATTAGCCTGCATCGAATTCCTGCACTCACAACAGCGGTTGAATTAGAACGATATTCACTGCATACACAGCTATTGATTACTGAAATTTCTGACACTAAAACTCAACAAGAACGAAATGATATACAACGACAATTAGACAAAGAAGAACGTGACTATAAAAGTGCAGAAAAACGCATGGCAGCTTTAGTTCGTTCAGATGAGGCGCGTAGACAACTCGATAACGTTATAAATTTGCATGATGAATTTACAGCAACATTTACTAAGTTGTTTCGACTTTATGAGCAACAAAATGAAGAAGAAGCGTTAACTTTTCGACGTAAAAAATTTATGCCCGCTGCTGAGCTGTTAATATCTGAATTAGAGAAATTATCTCAATATCAAATTCTTAAAGCTAATCAGATAAATGATGAAGCAACGCAAACATACCTCAATTCAAAAGCGGCACTTATTAGTGGCATTGTGATTACTTTAGTGTTGCTTAGTGTTATTGCTTTCTTTTACAGCCGCAGCTTAACACTCCCGTTACGTTATGCTGTTGCAGTTGCAAGACGCGTGGCTAAAGGCGATTTAACTGAAAGAATTAATGATCCTCACAGCGATGAAGCAGGTGAAATGCTTCAAGCATTAGCTGACATCTAAGGGATCCCCAAAAATAATTATTAAGTTTCAATTACATCACTCACATCCATATTTTTCCAATCGATTTGCACTACTACCTGTACGAAATAGGCTAGTCCTTCCAAATAATCTCGCCGTCGCA
>NZ_JACJDM010000060.1:0-25814 GCF_014163545.1 Pseudoalteromonas sp. SR45-6 | reverse complement strand
TAAGCTCGGCTGTTAGAACTCAATCTGTACGAGTGCCCACACAGATGATTGCTTTATATTGTTAAAGAACGTTGCGACATTGTCGCTAGGGATGCGTATAATACATCCTTTATTTTTCGAGTCAACACTTAGCTTTAAACTTTCTTGCGAATATTTAAAACCTAAGTTTTATTTAACTCTCTGAGTTGTTCGTGCCTCGCTATGCGTTGGCGTTTCCCGTCTCAGTGGGGTCGCATTATAGGGAGATCCAAAAACAGATCAACACTTTTTTTCAATCTTTTGACTGTTCGCTCAAAAAGCATGCAAAACGCTTTAAAAGAACACTCAATCGATGCTTTTTCGAGTCTTTTTTGATGTAAATTAAATTATTTCACATAAATATCATTGCTATGTTCATTTATCGCGTTAAGATAGCAAGTTCACAATGTTAAATTAATGTTTATTTCCTGTTTATTGGTAGATCAAAATGAAATTACCCGATCAAAAATCTCTTATCTCTTCAGTTATCCTTGCTGTTATTGGTTTCGTTATAGTTAATTTTGCGCTTTCGAGCCTACAATTAAGTCCTGCACTGTTATTTGGTGCTGGTTTATTAATTGGTGGTGTAGTTATAGCTGCAATGTCATCTGGCGATGTAGAAGAAGCCGAAGTAAAAACAAAAACACTTTATGTGGGCAATCTTCCTTATCGTGCAAATGAAGGTGTAGTTCGCGCTTTATTTGAAGAACAAGGTAAAGTGTTTAATGTACGCCTATTAAAGGATAAAAATACTGGCAAACGTCGTGGCTTTGGCTTTGTTGAAATGGCAGAGCTAGATGCTGATAATGCTATTGCAAAATTAAACGATAGCGAGTTCCAACAACGTACATTGAAAGTTCGTGAAGCAAAACAAAAACAAGATGATGAATCTAACTCTTTTCGTTCTGAGTCGGATCAATCAGCGTAACTAGCTCCACCGGTTGCTTATCAACATAAATAGAAGCCGTTGCGTAATAACGTAGCGGCTTTTTCTTGCCTGTACAATTAACATCAAGCTCATCACTGCAAGCTATATTATGCTCTTTGAGTATTGCACACACCCGTTTGGCTATTGCTACGCCGGAATCAAGTAATAATACAGTGCTGTTAAAATACTCATTCAAACCTTTTGCTAAAATTGGGAAATGCGTACAACCTAACACGACTACATCCACTCTATTATCAATAGCGAGACTATCGAGCTCTGCAACTAGTTTGTCCTGGATAATCTTTTTACTTTGATATGTTTGTTCCGCCAACGTTACAAGTTCAACACTAGCATATAAATGTACTGTGACAGCTTGACCATGCTGGCTTATCAACTGTTGTGTATAACTACTTTGTATTGTTGCTGGTGTGGCCAATAAGGCAATATGCTGTGACTTAGATAATAAAGCGGCGGGTTTAATTGCAGGTACTACACCGACGATCGGTATCGTGGTTAATTCGCGAAGTGCGCTCAGTGCTGAAGTAGATGCGGTATTACAAGCAATAACTAACACATCAACGTGTAATTGTTGTGTTTCTATAAAAATTAATAATCCGCTGAGGCGCTGAATTATGGTTTGTTGACTCAGCTTTCCATAAGGTAGGTAGGCGTTATCCATAAAATAACTATAACGGCCATCAGGTATGTATTGCTGAATATGCTTCAGCACTGTGGTACCACCAATGCCCGAATCAAAAACCATGATATGAGGTGACAAACAACTCGCTCCTTATAATAACTAAGCTGAGCAGTTTGCCACGCGGTATACTGAAAATAAAGCTTATGCTTCACTCTCTAGTGCTGCTGAGCGCAATTTATTCATTTGCTCAAACATTGATTTTGTATAGTCGACTAATTTGCCTATTTCCTCTTGGTCTTGATTTAACCATTGTAAAATGCCTGACAGTTCATTTTGCAAACCAAGATCACCCGCTTTATTAAAGGCATTTTTTAGATCGTCATTAAATGGAGCTATTTTTTCAGCCACAGCTTTCTCTGGTGTTGGTTTATTCTCTTCATAGCCTTTTATTGCTGCATACGTTTTAGTTTGCTTTAAGTCCATTGAAAACGCGACTAGCTGTTCGTTGCCTAAGTTGAGCTCTTGTGCTTGTTCAAAGGCTTGTTCCAAATCACCACCAAAAAATGTTTTACTAACATTTTGCAAGTCTTCCATCATTGCATTAATAGCCTTTTGTTCATCTTCGTTTAAGTCACCATTTACTGACATGCTAAATGATAACTCCCGCGATTGTGATGATGCACTGGCATAGCCTTCATTTTGACCATTACGCTGATAACTACTGGCTGATTGCTGTTTAAATGCATCAGCAAAACTAATACTCACCTCGTCACCTTCTGCAGTGGTGAAGTTATACTGAGCATTATTACTTAAACTTAAATACTGTGCTTGAGTAACACTGACAGAATCCGGTTTAGGGTTAAATAAATCCTCTTCAAACTCATCCAGGCCATTAAAAATACCTTCTTTGGATTTTTCTATGCCCTGCTCAATTTCGTCGTTTAGAATACCGGTATCTTTTAATTCACCATAAGCATCATCAATACCTGTTTGCACACCTTTGCGTGCATCACTAAGCATACCTTTGAGTTTTTCATTATCGGCTCCATTGACTTGCGCTTTCTTAACGGCACCAGTTACAAAGTCCAAAACGTTTTTGACGATTTCTTCAAAATCAAATAGTGGCTTGTCTTTTTTCTCTTCCGCGACAGGTAAGCCTAAGGCCTCAGCCATTTTGTCACCTAACACTTTTGCTGCTAATTCTTTACCACGTTGCTGGTAACTATCTTGAGGCGACTGTATTGTAGGTTGCTGTAATGCAGCTTTGTTACTGTATTTATTGACGTTGTTGTTTGGAACAAAGCCAAAGTTGCCAATTTTCATGATCCGACTCCTATTTTTGCTTACTTAAGTATCGGCCCAAAAATAAATAACTAAAGTAAAATGTACAAAAAAACAGCATTTGCTATTACTCAAAATTAGGGCCTGTTGACCTTTAAGGATTAAAATTTGTTCAACCTCGGGGCGATTTAATCGCGGCGCGAGATTTGTAACCTAGTGGGCTAAGTAAAAATTGAGCAAAGCTTCCGCGTCCTGCTCACGCCCCTTACTTACATCCATGTAAGTAACAAAGAGTTAATCGCCCCTAGGCAGAACCCTTCGGGCAGCGCGCGTTTGGCATTTATGCTACGTTATCGCCTATTTATGGGGAATAACCACACTACATAGGCTCTGCCTTGCCTAAAAACCAAACGCACAGCTGCAAAATTAACCTAGAAAGATAAACAGACCCTAGACAAATAATCCCTGCCCCCTACAATAGCGCCGATAAACAGCATAATGAAATAAGGTAGTAGGTAATGGCGGTTATAAAGATCGATACAACAGGATACGACGCACAGTTAAATGAAAAAGAGCAACGTATCATTGCGCAATTCCAACGCTTTGGTGTTGAACAATTAGAAGTCTTTACCTCTGAGCCAATTCATTACCGTCAACGCGCTGAATTTAGAGTATGGCACGATGGCGATGAGTTATTCCACATTATGTTTGATCAAGCCACCAAAGACAAAATCAGAGTCGATGTGTTTGACCCTGCAGCGCCGCTAATTGGGGAAGTAATGCAGGCAATGATCGATAATCTTAAAGGCTGTGAAGTCTT
Source organism: Pseudoalteromonas sp. SR45-6 (assembly GCF_014163545.1). Classification (NCBI taxonomy): domain Bacteria; kingdom Pseudomonadati; phylum Pseudomonadota; class Gammaproteobacteria; order Alteromonadales; family Pseudoalteromonadaceae; genus Pseudoalteromonas; species Pseudoalteromonas sp. SR45-6. The sequence goes on along the minus strand of NZ_JACJDM010000060.1, from coordinate 22,127 downwards.
GCGTCGTAAATTATTCCAAATAGATTATCTTTCTAGTTTAAGCGGTGAGATTTTAGTGAGTCTGCTTTATCACAAACCACTCGACGAAGAATGGCTAGCAGCTATCAAGTCACTAAAAGAATCATTGAGTGAGCGCTTTAAAATTGATTTTATTGGGCGTGCTCGCAAACAAAAAGAAGTACTCGGTGATGATTTTGTTACTGAGCGTTTAACAGTTAATGGCCAGCAACTTATTTACCAACAAGTTGAAAACAGCTTTACGCAGCCAAATGCTAAAGTAAACATTAAGATGCTGGAGTGGGCACAAGACTTATGTAAACCACTAAAAAATGATTTACTAGAGCTCTATTGTGGTAACGGTAACTTTTCAATTGCCTTAGCTGGTTCGTTTAATCGTGTATTAGCAACCGAAATTTCTAAATCGTCAGTACACTCAGCGCAGTATAATATTGCTAAAAATAACGTAACTAACTTAGATATCATTCGTATGTCGAGCGAAGAGTTTACTCAAGCTATGAAAGGCGAACGAACCTTCTCACGTTTAGAAGGGATTGACTTAAGCAGCTATGATTGTCAGACCATTTTAGTTGATCCGCCGCGCGCAGGCATGGATACACTAACATGTGATTTGGTGGCTAACTACGAGAGTATTATTTATATCTCATGTAACCCTGATACGCTTGAGCGTGATTTAGAGCACCTAACTCGCACTCATGAAGTTAAACGGTTTGCGATTTTTGACCAATTTCCATATACCCACCACATTGAATCAGGGGTATTTTTACAACGTAAATTGTAAAGTATCTATGCCAGTGCTTTTACTAGCGCTGGCATTTGCTGCTCACTAAAGACTTTAATACCATTCTTTTCTAATAGCGAAGCCGTTAATCCCATTCCAACCACCTTAATACCACTGTGCGAGCCATCGTAAATTGTATTACGACCACAAGAAGGACTTGATTCCTTTAATAGCGCAAAACGAATATTGTACTGTTGGCAAAGGCGTAATGCTTGTTTTGCACCTAGCTGAAATTCCGGTGTCACATCATCACCAGTATTGGTAATCACTTTACCGTTGACGATTTCAGCAGGATCTCTAGGAGTGGATAAACCACCAGCAATCTCAGGACAAAAAGCGACTATACGTTCCTGCTGCTGCCATGCGATAAGCTGAGGATGGAGTAACTGTTGTCCGCTACCATCGTAGCGCACGGGAGCACCAAGTAAGCAACTTGAAACCAGTATTTTATGCATTTCTTACCACCTGCAACAAAAAAGCTCCGCGTACGGAGCTTTTTTACAATAAACACTAAACCGCTCTATTTAGCAGCTAAGTAATTAATTAGATCAGCCATACTTTTAGCATCTTTAATACCTGAATCACCACCAACAATAACACGGTACTTACCGTTTACAATAAAGGTAGGCACACCTTTCAAAGCACCCTTTTGTTTAAAATATTCTTGATCACGCTTCATTTTGGATACCTTGGTTCTTACTGTAAAGCTGTTGTAAAACTTATCAAAATCATCAGCAGCTACACCTTGAGCAACAAAGATATCTTTCATATCAGCAAGCTCATTGGTGTTTGCTCGCTTGCCATGGATATGGTTGAAAATAGCGCTAATTAGTGCATCTTGTTGTGGTAATACAGTTGCCGTAGCGTAAGCTTGTGCTAACATCGTTTGAATTTCTGGGTTACGCGGACCCGAAAAGTCAACATGGCTTTTCTTAAAAGTAATACCTTCATTTAGTAGCGGCTTTAATTCAGCAACAATTGATTCAAAAACATTACAGTGTGGGCAGTAAAATGAGAAGAATTCTTTAACTTCTGGCTTTTTAGTTGCGCGTGCATCAATCGTTTCATAATGCGTCCCTTCGTCATATTGAATCGCGGCGGCGTTTGTAGCAAACCCAAGCGTCAACGCTATTAGTCCTGCTTTAACTAATTTGATCATCGGTAAAAACTCCAAAAATTATTGTTTTAATAGCTTATTGTTGTAATAAAAAGGCAACTAACTCATCAAGCTGCTCTTGGCTCTTGATGGTATTGATATTGATTTTGTATTTATCATTAACGATAAACGTTGGTACACCGGTTAAGGCTCCCATTTGTGAAAACTTATTTTGCTTGTCTTGCATGGCTTTTTCCGCCGCAATCACTGGCATGCTGGCAATATCTTTATCAAAGGTATCGTTATCAATACCATTTACTGCAAGTAATGCTTTAACGTCTTTAATGTTATTGAGTGGAGCACGTTTTATATGAATGCTGTCAAACATTTGATCTGCAACTTGCGCACCTTTGTTATGCTGTTTAGCGATGATATACGCATAGCTCAAATTACTTTGCACTTCTGGCGCTAAACCACCTAAAAAGTTGACATGGTTTTTTACAAACTCAGTACCTGCAGGCAAGCTTTTTTCCATTGCTTTAGCTACAGCTTCAAACTTAAAACAGTGCGGACAATAAAATGAAAAGAACTCTGTTACTTGTGAGGTTTTACTTTTTTCAATTTTTAGTACGTCATAGTGCTCACCAGCTTTAAAATCTGCGGCCATCGCAGCAAAAGGTAAACATAGCAGTAGTAAACTCAATTTTAGTTTTTTAAGCATTGGACTCTCGTTTCAGATATTTTTAATAATTAGTTAGGCAGCAACTTCAGCGGCGGCTCTTGAAGTGCAGAATACTGCTCTTTCAGCGCTAAAATTTGTTGCTCCCAGTATTTGTCATCAGCAAACCATGAAAAGTTCCGCGGAAATGCCGGATCTTCCCAACGTTTAGCTAGCCACCCCATATAATGAATCATACGCATTGCGCGTAATGGTTCAATTAATTTGAGTTGAGTGTGATCAAAATCACAAAATTCTTCATAGGCAGCCACTAAGGTATCTAACTGTAACAGTTGATTGTTTCGATCGCCACTGAGCATCATCCATAAATCTTGAATCGCAGGCCCTTGACGACTATCGTCCAAATCAACAAACATCAACGCATCACCGGCCCACAGAATATTACCGGCATGGCAATCACCATGTAAACGTATAGTATCCACCTGCTGGTAAAGCGATTTCGTTTTAGCGATCACCATATCTAAAATAGTATAAAACGCAGTAGTTAAACTGCTAGGCACCAGATTACTGTTTTGTAACTGAATTTTAGCTGTATCTAGATACTCGTCACACCCTATGACCGGACGTTCGCTAAAAACATTCGCTTTAGCTGCTTGATGCATCCGACCAATCAAGCGTCCTAACACATCTAACTGATCAAGATTATCAACTTCAAAGATGCGCCCCCCGACACTTGGGAACAAAGTAAATAGATAACCATTATGCTCAAATAAGCTTTCGCCATTACGCTGTATCGGCGCAACTACAGGCACTTCAGCATCAGCCAATTCAAATGCAAAGCTATGCTCTTCGAGTATTTGTGCCTTACTCCAGCGCTCGGGACGATAAAATTTCACCACATAACGTAGGCCATCTTCAGCTTTGAATTGATAGACACGGTTTTCGTAACTATTCAGTGCTAATAAGCCAGACTCTGCGTAAATACCAATACTTTCGACCGCATCTAAAATCGAATCTGGGGTGAGGTCAACAAAACTAAATTTACTCATAATTCTCATCAATTATAAAAAAAGCGGGAAAATCCCGCTTTTTATTTGTTATCAGTGTACTTAACTATCGCGCTTTAAAGAAGTTACTCGGCTGCGAAATTTGTGAACTTGGATTGTCCACTGGCGATAATACAAAATTAAACTCGGTCATCGGCGCTTTCAAATCATACGGATCCATCACCAATGATAATGGCACGTTGTGCGATTCGCCCGCTTGCACGGTAAAAGTTTGCTTACCTATGTACTTAAAGTTCTCCAGTCCTGCCACCTTAATATTAAAGGTTTGCTCGTATTGTGCTTTGTTGATCACTTTAAGTGTGTAGGTATTTTCGACAAGCCCATTAAAATCGACTCGATAGAGTTGATTTCGATCGCGAATAATATCTAAGTCCATTGGCTTACGCATTACAATATTCGTTACCAGCGCTGCGCTGAGCACCACTAATATAACAATATAACCAATAATCTTAGCGCGCAGAGGATTGGTTTTATTCTCTGGCGTTTCTAGGTTACGCTCAGTGGTATATGAGATAAGCCCGCGCGGATAATTCATCTTATCCATTACTCCGTCGCAGGCATCGATACAGGCGCCACAGTTAATGCATTCAGCTTGCAGGCCATTGCGAATATCGATCCCTGTTGGGCATACTTGTACGCACAAATTACAGTCAATACAGTCACCTAAGCTAAGCTCTTCTCGATCTTGTTTACGACTACGTGGCCCACGATTTTCACCACGTTTTTCATCGTAGCTTACTGTGAAGGTATCTTTATCAAACATTGCAGATTGAAAGCGCGAATACGGGCAGATATGCAAGCACATAATTTCGCGCATCCAACCAGCATTACCATAAGTACATACAGTAAATACGATAATGCTAACCAGCGCATAGCCACCTACATCAAAAGTAACAAAATCCGGTAACAGCTGACGAATAGGTGTGAAATAACCAACAAAGGTCAGTGCGGTGTATAAAGAAAAAGCTATCCAACCTGTATGCTTGGCTGTCTTACGCCAAAATTTATCAAAGTCCATTGGTCGCTGATCAAGCTTCTTACGTTGATTCGCTGTCCCTTCGAACTTTTCTTCAAACCAAATAAAAATAAACGTCCAGACTGTTTGCGGGCACGTATAGCCACACCAAACCCGACCGTAAAAGGTGGTCACTAAGAATAACGCGAATGCAGCAAGCATCAGAATAAAAGCAAGAATAGTAAAATCTTGTGGCCATAGAGTTAGCCCAAAAATGTTATATTTTTGACCAATGAGGTCAAATAACACAGCTTGTTGGTCATTAAAGTTTATCCATGGCAGCGCCATGAACGCCAACATACCAAGAAAACCAATGCGCTGTCTTAATAGTTGATGTAACCCTTTAACCGCACGTACATAAATGCGATTGCGGGGATTAAATCTATCCTGTTGAGCATAGAGATCGGGCTTTTCGATCTTGACCTCACTAGGAATATTTTTTACTTTTATTTGCTTGTCCATCGAAGTTCCTCAACGCCGCTTGGAGAATGAAAGTCAAACAATCATATAACGCTATTTAGATAGCTAACAACTAAGCTTACATTTAAAAATAGTGCAAACTGAACTACTGTGCTGTAAAAGTTCAGAGATTTCTGAAAAATCTAATTGTTCTCTGTCATTATACCAACTCTCCTCAAAAAAGCTGATATTCATTGATAATAATTTATTCACCTAACTTGCTTGCTTTACAAAGGGGCATTTTATTACACTGGTGTCTAATTCGTACCCGTTCAGATCAAAGTTTACTCACATATGAAAAAATTCCTTGTACTAGTTGTAGTGATACTTGCGTTATTCACAATTGATCATCCAATGATAAAAGAACCTCGAGAAAAGTTATTAGGAGAAGGTGTAGGGCTATTAAGTAGTGCTAGCAACATTAACCGTGGACCCGCTGCGAGCATGGCAAAAAACCGCATCAAGTCAGAACTAACACTTTCAGAAAGCGAGTTAGAGTATTTAGAAGAAACCATGCAAACTGATGAACAGCTGCAGCTATTCCATACTCGTTACTGCCGCAGTAAAGATCTCAACCTATATTTTTACGAAGATCGTTTAAATACAGTGTGTGACATCGTCTCAACATCATTGGCTGAGCGCAGAGGTAAATAGTGGATTTTTCAGCTTTAACAAAAAAAAGCAGCGCATCGTTTAACCAACATAAAAACCTACTGAAGAAGCTGGCGAAAGGACAAACGGTTAAATGTGAAGTATGCCAAGGCATATTAACGTTAGATTTAAAGACTCAGCAACCCGGCCAAGGGATTGCTAAATGCCCTAAGGGCTGTACTGAAATTGTGTTGGATTTAGCATAATGCTAACTCCAACCATCTTCTTCATCTACGTACAAACCACTTTGCACAGCGATAATTTCTATTAACTCAGCAAATCCTAATGCAAAATCTCCCATTAGTTCATACTGTTGCTGGCATAGTTGTATTTCACTAAGCTGATTTTGCTGGGCAATTGTTGTGATAAGCTGGGGCTCTAAAGCAAAAAAGCCTAAACTGGCGTAAGCGGTTTGCAATGCATCAGTTAAGTCTGTTGTCAGTGCATCAGCTTGCATTAGCTTATCAATATACACCTGTGCTCCCTGAACAAAACCCTGACACCATTGCTGGCATTCATGCAAATCTAGGTAGCTGTCATCTTGATCACTCACCAGTAAACTTACAGGGAGCTTAAAACCTGTTTCATAAACTTGCTCACTGATCTGATGATACAAAGCCATAAATGCAAATAATGTTTGTTCTTCTAGCTGGCCGTGTGTATCTGGCACTATCTGTTCAAGCCACTCGTGTACGTCTAATGGCTCAGGAGAGCAAATAACCGCAAATAAGTAACCTTGGCTCTGCACCAATGTCATGGCGCCATTGCGGCTCGCTAAATACGTACTTAACTGCTGGCCATGTTGCTGTGTAAATTCAGGAATTTGCATAAAACAATTCAGCCTTGTTTAAAAATTTAATGGATAACGGCCATCGCTATCTGCACGGCCTAAAAATTTGGCGGCATCGTGTACTTCTTTTGGTAGTGATGCTTCTGGCTTGATATATCCAGCCACTTTAAAGTCCATGTTTGCTTTTAAGGTTGCATCAGCCGCTAAGCCTAAGCGGTTTTCAGGATCAACTAACACGGCTATATCGCCCGACTTACAGCTTAACTTGCCACTTAATGGACCAACGCTAAACCAGCCAGACAATCCTTGCACATCGATGTTTGCACTGGCGATTTCACCTTTTAATGCATCACAATAAGGCGCTCCTGAGAGATATTCATCTAACTCAACAATTACTCTGCCTTTAGCATTAATAGGTAATGGCAACTGCAAACGCTGCATCGCACGTTCAACACTCAAACGCAATGTAGCATCATTTAATGCAACTACTTGATCAAGCAAACCATAACTAAAGTCACCGCGTCCTGACAGTTCACTGGTCTGTCGCGGATCACCAAACTTTACACTGCCTGTAAGCTGTCCGGTGAATAATGCCCAACCAGAAATATCCCAGTTTAAATTGTTAATCTGTTCATCTTGATAGCGCAGCTGCATGATTCTACCCTGCCAAATGCTACCCGATGCTTTACCTATTTGCAGATCTTTAGGTAGATAAGGATTTGCTAAATTAAGCGCAACTGCAGCTGGCGTTTTTAATAGTGCAAAAAAGATAAAACCGAAGAAAAATATTACTATAAGAATCGCTATTTTTTTCATTCTTTACTTCTCTAATACCAGTCGGCTAACGCGTACGTAGCCTGGTTTATCATCGCGACTGAGATCTAAATTTTCAATCAATACGCCTTTAGTGTTTACCAGTTCATCAAGCCATTCTATGAGCTTATTAAACTGTACCGAGTCGATGGTTAATCTTAATGAATTATCGCTAGGCTGCATTTTGCTTATGGTTATATCGTAGCGAGCGCGGCTAGCATTAACTATTTGACTCAAGTTTTGGTCACTTGTAACAGCACGCGCACTACCCGCTTTGAGTTTAACAATACTGTTATCAACCCACGCTAATAATTCTTGCTGTTTAACTTGGTTTTTTTCAGCTTCAGTTATCGCGTTGTTTAGTGGTCTAAAAATACCCATAACTAAGATAAAAATAACAAAAATAACCCCAGCGACCATCACCAACTGTTGCTCTTGCTCTTTTAAGCCACGCCAATGTTTTAAAAGTTGTTGTTTCATGCAGCACCTCGTAGTTTTATTTCACCGACTACAAAGTCGCCATCATTATTTAATGAGCCTTGGTCTACAGTTAATCCGCGTTGTTCAAGAATTGCTTTAACTTTGCCAAAGGTTTGAAAATCTTTTCCGCGAGCACGAACTCTAAGTTCATTGCGACGTTGATCATAACGCAATGTCTCAGGAGTAAACTCTTGCACTTGGCTAAATACACCCACCAGCTCATTCGTTAAATCTAGGAATCCGGCACTGCTGCCACCCTCTAATTTAGCCAATTCACCCTGAATTTGGTTTTTAATCAAATGCGGACGAACTGTTTTCCCCGGAAAGGCCGTTTGATAGCGCTCAACCACTTGTGTTTTAGCGACTTCAAGCTCACTATTTAACTGATACAATTCAAGACTTTTTACTGCCACAGAGCCAACTAACGCGACACTCGCTGCAATGGCGGCACCTTGCCAATACGCCCACCATAATGCGCTTTTCTTTTTCAGTTGATATTGGCCTTGGCGAAGATTGAATCTTATCTCAGGTAATTGTTTAGCAAATAGCGCCAGCGGCAAATCATAAGCATCGGTATGCGCCGTAAGATTAACCGTTTCTGGAAATTGCGAGGCAGGGCTGTAATGTGCAACATCAGGGTGACCTAAAGCAGTTAAATACTCAGCCAACCAGCTTTGCTCTACAGCACTGATCCGCCATGAGCCTTGCTTACATAGCCATTGGTTATTAAGCTCAATGACGCTTAATCCCTCATGTTCCGCAGTAGGAAGCAATAATGCATCGGGTAACAGTTTGAACACTTCAATTCCATGTTCAGCAAATACAGCTAACCAAGTTTCAAACCATTCTCGGTCAGTCATGGCAACTTTAATGGCGTGCTTGTCACCGACCATAGTAGGCTCAGCAATCGCGATAAATAAGTCATCTACGTCACATGCAATCTCTTCTTCAAGCATATATGGGAGCGCTTGCTCAAGCTTACGATTCCATTTGGTCGGCAGGATTACGGTTTTTAGTTGCACCTGATCACATGGCAGTAATACCACAACTTCACGATTCTGTGCTTTTTCAACTAACTCACTCAGTTGCTCAGCGTTCGGCAATCCGCCACTGGCAATTATTTCTTGTTCTAATGGTGAGTAAATCAGCCAATTAATACTTTCTTGTTGAGTTTGACCCGTGCGGATCAACAGTATTTCTGTCACTGTACGCCTCCAAATTTTCGCGCCAGTATAGTTACTTCGCCATCTTTGGCATGCAGTAATGTGGTCATCGAAAAACGCAGATCGACAAATTTAGCCTGCGCTTGTAGTTTAAAATATTCGCTATTTATGGTGAACAGTTTTTCAACAGACTTAACATTTTGAGCCCCTTGTTGATTCACTTGTTCAAAAAATTCTTCAATATTATTAAAGCCTTCTTCTGGCCGGACTGATAGCACACTTTGCGCACCTGACTCACTCAAACCATCAATCAATGCACTCAATAATAATGCCTGTTCAGGAGCGATTGTATTGACATTAATTGCTAACAATTCGCTACCTGGGATCACGCATACGTATGGCAAGATTTTTTCCATCACTAATGGATTAAACCCTTTAACCAAACGCAGCTCTGAGCTTGATGCAAAAAAACTATTCGCTGTCATATATGGTGATTTACGCGATAAATACTCATCTTCTTCAGCGCCAGAACGATAAGTAATACTATCTTCATCGAGCCAGTCGTAAACACTGTCAGCCATGGCTTCTTCCGACTCTTCTGCTGGTAAGTCCTCAATATTTTCTAATAGCGCTAATAACGCGGTGTGCGCAGGATTGGTTTTATCAGTACTACCCGCTTGTGGCGCTTTAACACGTAATGCATTGAGATTTAAACAAGCCTGTAAGTCCGTGATCTTGCCTTGCAAGGTACCATTATCAACCGGATAAGGAATATCGCCTTGTTGCGCCCAAATTTGTTTTAAAGTGGTTTTTTCAGGGTCATCTTTTTTGCTTTGTAATAACGCTTTAATAGCCAGCTCTTCTGCTGCATAGGCATACCATTTTGCTTGCTGATGACCTTGTATGTTGGTACTTTTTTGAACTTGAACAAGCAAATTAGCACTCATCTCTACGGCTAGAATTGATGCCAAAGCAACAATAAACAAGACAATTATAAGCGCGGCACCATGTTGAGATTTATGGTTCACTTAAACCTCCCGCCTTTCCGTTACCTGGTACTAAAAAAACGCGTCTTATTGGTTCTTCATCAATTTGTTGCAATGTGACCGCCACAGCTTTTGGCAATGCCTTGCCCTGCCACTGCTCTTGCCATTCATTTTTTTCATCTAAAAATTCAAATTTAAGATCTTCGATATCTTTAAGAATAACTTGCACTCGCGGCTCAAGGTTATCGAGTTGATCAACATAAACCCGATATATACGCTCAAGGTTGTCATCAATAACACGATAACCCACTGCTTGTAGCTCTGAGCGCGGTAACAAATTAATTGGGTTTACCCAGCCATCTCGCACAAAGGCAATACCATCATACTGGCTATTAATGGTGTAACGCCCAGCAAGTAGATATTGTTCTTGCACATCACCGGCTTCATTGCGCACGGCACGTTTAGTCATTTGGCTGAAATCTTGATCCATTAACCTAAAGGTCGTTTGCAAACCATTCAATTCTGCAATTTTTTCGTCTGATGCATCTTTCGCTTTGGTGGTCGAATCAAGAATTTGGTGAGTAGCTAACACGACGAATGCTAAAATCCCCAGCGCTACCATCACTTCTAATAGTGTAAAACCGCGCTGCTTCACTTATTTGCTACCTTTATTTAAATAGCTGATGAGCTCATAAACCGAGTGCTCTAACTTTTCATCGCTAAATACATTAATAGTCACTTTTACAAAACTTTTATCTGCTGTCGCTTCGGTATCTTGACGCCAATACCATTCTATACCAGCCATTGTTTCCGTGCCTTTTGCGCCATTTTTGCCTTGCCACTTATCGCCGAGAGTACGCTGTTCAATCATTACATTCTCAGCCACCCAAGAGGCATAGGTTTGCTCTTCAAGGCTTGATAAATGATTAATATGCTCAGCTGTCGCTTGCATGGCGGCAATCCCAGCCATGGCGCAAATACTCAGCGCCACCATAACCTCAAGTAAAGTAAAACCTTTAGACCTGCGATACATTATTCTGGCTCTCTGCGTAAGTTAACCGGTGCGGAAAATTCCCCTTCGATGAAATACACAGGTTCTTTTTCATCTTTTAATTCATAGATAAGTTGAAATGCGCTCACCTCACCAGAAGATAAAATTAGCACTTGCGGGATTTTCATTTTTTGCAATTCGAGTAAGCTATCATCATCACCGCCACTCATTAACTCGCGCCAATTGGATTGCTCGAGTAGATTATCTTGAGCCCATGCGAGATCTTCTAGATTAAGTGTCAACTTAAGACGTTCATCAACAGTCATCGGCGCAAACAGCTTTTCTCGGTCGAAGGTGATCCATTTTTCACCATCAAACACTAAAAACTCTAAGGTATCTTTATCAAGCTGAAAACCTAATTCAAGCTGATTTAAGATTGCAAATTCAGAAGCCATATTAATGGTGGTATGCAGTCTCAGTGCTTGTTTGTCCAATTCATCTTCAACACCGCCATCAAGACTATATACCACCATTTTAGTGGCGAAGGCGATCACCACCAGCACAACCAAAATTTCAATTAAGCTAAAGCCACGCATCGGTGACTTTAGCTTTGCAAGGCGCAACTTAGTCCGACTTAACATCATGCTAAGCTCGGTGCTGGGTATAAAAACGCCTTTATACTAAGATGCATTATTATTTTTCTTCATCCCAGTTACCAATGTCGTCATCAGTACCCACTTCGCCATCGGGTCCCATTGAAAACAAATCAAATTTACCAACTTCACCTGGGCTGATTAACTGGTACGGATTTCCCCATGGATCTTCTGGTAATTTAGAAATAAAGCCACCTTCAGGAAAACGCTTTGGTACTGGCTCTACGCTAGTTTTAGTCACTAACCCTTCAAGGCCTTGCTCAGTGGTTAAGTACGCTTTGTTCTTTAATTTATAAAGACTCATAGCATCTTCAAGCTGCTGAATATCAAGATGCGCTTTATCAAGTGCCGCTTCTTCTTGCTGACCCATAATATTGGGTGCCACGATTGACATGATCATGCCAATGATAACCAGTACCACCATAACTTCGAGTAATGAGAAACCTGCTTGTTTATTCACGTACATACCTCTGTTGTTCTTAATAATTAACTATCGTAACACGGTAAAAATGCATTACGAAATCCCTAAAATAGTTAAAGTCCAATCGCTTTATTCATTGCCATAATAGGTTGTAATATGGCCATTACGATAAACAATACAATAACCGCCATGGACGCTATCATCGCAGGCTCTAAGAGTTTTAGCGAGACATTTACCATGGTTTCAAATTCACGGTCTTGATTGTTTGCAGCACGCTCTAGCATTTGCTCGAGCTCACCTGATTTCTCCCCACTGGCGATCATATGCAGCATCATCGGTGGGAATAATTTTGTTTGTTGTAAGGACGCTCTTAAACTTGCCCCTTCACTAACGCGGGTTGCGGCATCCGCCACTGCTTTTTTAATTTTCTCGTTGATCAATACGCCACCAGAAATACGCATTCCCTCGAGTAACGGCACTGAACTTGATGACAAGATACTCAGTGTACGAGCAAATCTGGCGGTATTAATACTACGAGCAACTTTGCCAATGCCCGGCATCATCAAAATTTTCGAATCATACCAAAAGCGGATCTTAGGCTGTTTTAGCGCATGTTTAACACCAATCACTGTCGCGGTAAATAATACTAAAGTAATGAACCAATAATTTTGCACATAGTTACTAGCAGCCATTACCCATTCAGTCGTCCAAGGTAAAACCTGCTTTGACTTTTCAAATGTCTTCAATATTTTAGGCACTACAGTACCTAGTAATATTGAAACGATACCAATGGCAAATATTACTAATATCACCGGATACACCATCGCTTGTGTGATTTGACTACGCATGTGTTGACGTTGTTCCGTGTAATCGGCTAAACGGTTCAATACAGCATCTAAGTGACCTGATTTTTCACCCGCAGCTACCATAGCGCGGTATAAATTATCAAATACATGTGGAAACTCAGACATGCCATCAGCCAAGGTATAACCTTCAACAACTTTTGAACGCACCGACATTAACATACGCTTCATACGCGGCTTTTCACACTGCTCAGCCACCGCCATTACCGCCCCTTCAACCGGTAACGCCGATTGAATGAGTGTAGCGAGTTGGCGAGTGATCAAAGCGAGATCTGAGGTAGATATTTTCGCTTTAAAAAAGCTGCCAAATGGCGAGCTTTTTTCACCTTTAACTTGTTTATCACCCTCTGCGGCGGGCACAACTTCGAGCGGCGTAAGACCTTGTTCACGTAAAGATTGGCGAATTTGTTTCGCGGTATCCGCTTCTTGAATACCTTTTTTCTCTTTGCCGCGAGCATCGAGCGCGCGATATTCAAATGCTGCCATTGTTAACCTTCCTCACGCGTTACACGTAATACTTCTTCAAGGGTGGTTTTACCGGCTAATACGCGACTACAGCCATCTTGGCGAATACTTGGGGTATGTTTGCGAATGTACTTTTCAACACTTTGCTCACCTTTACCACTGTGAACAAGTTCGCGAACAGTTTCATCAACTACCAGTAATTCATGAATACCGGTACGACCACGGTAACCATTAAAGTTACACTCTTCACAGCCAACGGCTCGGTAAATAGTCGGCGGATTTACAAATGGTACGCCGAGCAATTCACACTCGCGCTCATCTGCAACATGACCTTCTTTACAGCTCTTACATAAAGTTCGCACTAGACGCTGCGATAACACCCCTAACAAAGAAGATGATAGCAAGAAGGGTTCAACCCCCATATCTTCCATACGAGAGATAGCACCTGCTGCGGTATTGGTATGCAATGTCGACATCACTAAGTGACCTGTAAGTGAGGCTTGCACGCCAATTTGTGCGGTTTCAAGGTCACGTATTTCACCAACCATTACTACATCAGGATCTTGACGTAAGATTGCCCGTAAGCCACGGGCAAAGGTCATATCAACTTTAGTATTTACCTGAGTTTGACCAATACCTGGGATTTCATACTCGATTGGATCTTCAACCGTTAAAATATTACGATCGCGAGAGTTAATTTGGCTCATGCCCGCATAAAGCGTGGTACTTTTACCAGAACCAGTTGGACCGGTCACCAAAATAATTCCGTGCGGTTTACTGATCAAATCAGAGAACAATTCACGATTGCGCAGCGTCATACCTAAATCTTCAAGATTTAAACGCGCGTTATTTTTATCAAGTAAACGCAGTACAACCCGCTCACCAAAACTTGATGGCATGGTTGATACCCGAACATCAACGGCACGTCCTGCGATACGCAAACTAATACGACCATCCTGCGGGATACGCTTTTCTGCAATATCGAGTTTCGCCATTACTTTAATACGCGAAACTAGCAATGAAGCGAGTTTACGATTCGGCTTTAACACTTCTTTAAGCACGCCATCAACCCGAAAGCGGATCACTAGCTCTTGCTCAAAGGTTTCGATGTGAATATCTGACGCGCCTTCTTTAATCGCTTCACTGAGCATCGCATTGATCAATTTAATGATTGGTGCATCATCATCTCCGGCAAGCAAATCTTCCGTTTGCGGCATATCTTCAGCCAGTGAAAATAAATCAACTTCGTTACCTATGTCTTCCATCATTTGCTGGGTTTCAGAACTATCGCGTTGATACGATGCCTCTAATAACAACTCAAACTTGTCATCAGCTAAGTGTTCAAGCGTAAAGCCATGCCCAGCAATGCGGCGCACTTCTAACAATGCATCAATGTTAAGCTCACCACGATAGAACACCACCCGGTCATCATTATTTTTACTTAATAACATGCCTGCACGTCGTGCATATGAAAATGGTAGCCGCTTATTAGGCAGTTCAACTAAATCGTTACTGGTCATCAGCTCGCTATTATTTAGCGGCTGTGAGGGCTCTGCGGTGATCTCAGTGATTGCATCAGTCATTATTGCGCTCATCTGTATTTTGCTGTCTTAAGTATTCTTCATACGTTGGCGGTAATACTAATGCATCATTCCACTCAGGTAGGATTGGCACATCGGTTAGAGGCATTAAATCAATACCATCTTCTTTTTGTTTATACTGCTCACCACGGATAAAGTTATATTTGCTGTGGCTCAATTTATTCATTTTAATGCCATCACGGATAATGGTAGGGCGAATAAACACGATTAAATTACGTTTACGCTTGCTGGTGCTGGTTGAGCGGAATAAGTGACCAAGGATAGGAATATCACCTAATATTGGTACCTTTGAGACGCTTTCTTGCACGTCTTCATCAATTAGACCACCAAGCACAACCATGCCGCCATCATCAGCCATAACCGTGGTTTTAATGGCACGTTTATTAATAGATATATCCACCGAAGTAGTACCACTCACGCCAGATACTTCTTGCTCAATGGTTAACTGTACAGCTGAACCATCATTTATTTGTGGCGTTACTTTAAGTTTTACACCCACCTCTTGACGCTCAACAGTTTGAAATGGATTAGAGTTATTAGAACCCGTTTGCGAGCCAGTAATGATCGGCACTTCTTGACCGACAATCATCGATGCTTCTTCGTTATCCATGGTGGTAACCGAAGGCGTAGCAAGAATATTTGAGTTAGTATCAGTAGAGACTGCTTGAATGATCGCGCCCCAATCGTTTTTAACAATCCCCATAGCCAATCCATTGATGCCCCCTAACAACGCACCTAACGGGCCAAGATCACCTTCTACAGTTTTCTTAATAGGAGTAACTACTGCATTGTCAGTGCCTACAACGCTATCAGTAATTGTTTTATCACGAGCTTGCTGAGCAGCTACAGCTAAAGAACCAACAGGAACGGTTGTGCCGTTATTAAACTGCATCATACCGCCTTGCTCTGAAATCCATTGCAGACCAAAGTTAATCCCATCAGCTTCCATTACTTCAACAATGATTGCTTCAACGAGTACTTGGGCACGGCGAATATCAAGCCGTTCAATCACTGACTCCAATGAACGCATAGTGTCAGGTTGAGCAGTAATGACCAATGAGTTTGAATCTGGGTGAGCTTCGATACTGGTTTCGTTTTGGTTGCGGCTACGGGTTTTAGTTGCCCCACCTTGACCTTCTTCACCAAGCGTTTTGCTAACCCCTTGCAACACTTTCACTAAATCTTCAGCGCTAGCGTAATTAAGGTAAATTACTTTAGTGTTGCCTTGGCTTTGTAACTCACCGTCGAGGCGTTTAATTAATTCAATAGCACGCGTTCTTGCTTGGCCTTCGCCACTAACAATCACGCTATTAGTACGGCCATCTGCAACGACTTTAGGGATCAAAAATTCGGGGATACTGCCTTTACCGCTATCTTTGTAAATATTATCAACCACAGATACCACATCATCAGCGGTGGCAAAATTTAGCTTTACAATATCAACCCGCTTATCACCGGCTTGGTCAACTGAGCGAATAATTTCAACAAGTCGGTTTACTGAGGCAGCATGACCGGTCAACATCATGACGTTTGCTGCGTTGAAGTTGGCAACATGACCGCCATCTTTTTGGTCGCTAAACTGACGCACTAATGGACCTAGTTCTTGTACGCTAACATTTTTTACACGTACGACACGAGTGATCATCATATCACCGCGCGCTTGGTCGTCTTCAGTGACTAACGGTACGTTTGATTTTTTAGCATCAGAGCTTTTTTCAATCTTTAATATGCCGTTATCCATTTCAACAGCTGAATAACCGTAAACTTCTAGCACATTTAAAAAGAATTGATAATAAAGTGCTTCGTCCATCAATTCATAGCTGCGTACGTTTACTTTACCACGTACGTTCGGGTCGATAATGACGGTCTTATTCAGATTTTTACCAACGATATTAATAAACTCGTTGATATCGGTCCCTTTAAAGTTTGCAGCATACTCAACGGCAGACACCGATAGAGATAAGCTAGCCACAAAAAAAAGTGTTGCGTACTTAGCTAACCCTTTTCTGATTTTTTTGAGGTGTAGCGCGTGAACCATTATATTAAAACTCCAAAGCTAAGTTATTGCAGGCTAAATTGCACATCAATCTGCTCGCCATCACGGTCAATTGTAATGTTCGCATCGGTACTATTACGCAGCTCATTAATGGCTGACATGGCCTGTTTTAAATCTGTTAATTGATAGCCGTTAATCGATACAGCCAAATCGTTATTTTGTAACCCCATCTGCGTAAATAATGCAGGGTCTTTACCTGGGCTTAAACGGTAGCCAATAAGCTCACCATCCTTCATAGCCTGAGATACTCGAATATAGTCAAATAGTTTACCGGGATCTTTTAACAATTCTTCTCGGGTCTCTATAATTGCTTCTTTTACTTCTTGATTTGCTGTTACATCAATCTGACGGTCACTGTCCATTTGCGGACCTTCATCGAGTTCAGGTTCATCACTTTCACGTTCGGCAAGTACTGGCATTGATACTGTTTTGGTAAAATCCACGCCATCAAGCATTAACGTTTCAAAACGGCCACTGACATCTAAAATTACTCGATCAGGTAATACTTGAGCAAGCTTAGCGCGAGTGCCTTGTACAACATCATCTACTAAATAAGTTGATTGTTGGCCTTGAGACTCAATAATTGCCAAGCCTGTTTGATCATTGCCACTGACTGCAACAATACCAGTTAAATTAATGCTTAATCGAGTTTCTGGCGCATTGTTAATGACTTGAGTTTGTTTGCTTGCTGGTTTTTTAGGCGCTGCGTCGGCTTTACCAAACAAGTTTTGTGCTAAAATTGATTGCGTATTAACCCGTTCAGGTTTACCTGTAACGCTATTAATATAGCTTGGAGAAAGGCTCGAATTAACCGGGGCTGGCCATGTTAGCCAAAATAGTTTCGCTGCTAAAAAGGCAATGTAAACAACGGCTAAAAGCGTTATTGCCCAACTCAATTTAGCGTGGGGTAATTTACTTACTAAATGTTTTAGCTGCTGTAATCGCTGTTCCATAAATGACGTTTCTTATTTTAATTTGCTGTTTCATCGCTGGCCTATAGTACCTTTTCATTTTTCATTCAACAAGCGCACTAATATTAAACTTTGTAAACAAGGTAAATTAACGTTCAAGCTGAGTGTAAAAAACTTCGACTATTTCTTTGTTGGTAAGTTTCATGCTAAATTTTACCTTACAGAGCCGCGCTTTTAATTGAGTATAATTGTGTCAAAAAGTAACACCCGTAATACCACGTCAAAAGATGAAACTATTAGTATCCGTTTAGACAAATGGTTGTGGGCTGCACGCTTTTATAAAACCCGCGCCATCGCACGGGACATGGTGCAAGGTGGCAAAGTACATTATAATGGCCAGCGCACTAAACCTAGTAAAATAGTCGAACTAGATGCCGTGATCAAACTTGCTCAAGGAGTTGACGAAAAAGTTATCACTGTACTTAAATTGCTTGATAAACGCTTAAGTGCCCCCATTGCTCAAACCTTGTATCACGAATCTGATGCAAGTATCGAAAAACGCGAAGCCAATAGCATCGCGCGCAAGAATAATAGCTTTTTTGCTCCTCATCCGGACCGTAAACCAGATAAAAAGCAAAGACGCGAACTTTTAAAAATGAAATCAAGTTAGGTAAAGCCACTCATGCAACAAGATCTACTTCATCGTTATACATTTGATCAACTAGACGTCCGCGGCGAACTCGTACAAATAGAGCAAGCTTATAATGAAATGATTGCCGATCACAATTACCCCGTGCAAGTGCAAGCTTTATTGGGCGAGTTACTGGTCGCAACCTGCCTACTTACAGCTACATTAAAGTTTGAAGGTGATATAGCAGTACAACTGCAAGGTGATGGCCCGGTAAAATATGCGGTTATCAACGGTGATCATCAACAAAATATGCGCGGTATTGCCCGCCTGCAAGGTGAAGTAACAGGCTCAACCATCCAGGAACTAATCGGTAACGGTGTGATGGTACTGACAATCACCCCAACTAAAGGTGAACGTTATCAAGGTATAGTTCCGCTTGAGCATGACACGTTAGCAGCATGTCTTGAAGCCTACTTTGCACAATCAGAGCAACTACAAACACGTCTATGGTTTGCAACTGATACAACACAAGGTCATGCTAAAGCTGCTGGTTTACTACTACAGGTGTTACCTGTAAATAAAGAAAAGTCGATTACTGACTTTACTCACCTTGAAGCACTCAGCAATACGATTAAAGCTGAAGAGTTGTTAGAGCTTGATGCTGCCACTGTGCTTACTCGACTTTATCATGAAGACAATCCGCGTGTTTACGAGCCGCAAGCAATCCAGTTTAAATGTGGTTGTAGTAGAGAAAAAACCATCACTGCGCTCGTTAATATAGGTCAACAAGCTTTATTAGATGACGTTATTGAAAATGGTGAGGTAAAAATTAGCTGCCATTATTGCTTAAAAGATTACGTTTTTAATGAACAAGATGTGAAAAGTATTTTCAACTAATCTAATCGTTCAAAAAACCAACAAAATTCAAACCGCATTTATTGCGGTTTTTTTATGCCAAAAATTGATACCGGTGTCATGAATTGTATTACTTTTATGACACCGGTATCATTGAAATTATTCATGTTTTTTACTAAATATATGTGTTTTTAGGCCTTTGATAAGCTCGAATATCCCTAATCCATCTGTTACTATAATTACAGCTTAAAGGGAAACAAGAACCCCAGAGCTATCCCGTTCAATCTCACACAATTTAGGTATAAACATGACTTCAAGCGCTACTCGTTTTGTCGATCTAACTGCAGCTGAACTTGTCGAACACGCGATCCGTCGTGGCGAAGGGACTTTAGCCGCCAATGGAGCTTTTGTTGCTAACACTGGTCGTCGTACTGGTCGTTCACCACAAGATCGCTTTATTGTTCAAGAATCAAGTACTGAAAATGAAATCCAATGGGGTAATGTAAATCGCCCTTTCGATGCAGATAAATTTGACGCTTTATGGGCACGTGTAGAAGCACATGTGCAGAGCAACGACCACTTCATCTCTCACCTTGAAGTAGGCGCTGATCCTGAGCATTATTTACCTGTTGTTGTTACAACAGAAACTGCATGGCATCATATCTTTGCCAAAAATATGTTTATCGAACCTAAATCTTATAATGCATCTGATTTACCCCAATGGCAGATAATGAATGTACCTTCATTTGTTTGTGACCCAGAACGTGATGGCACTAACAGTGATGGCACAGTAATTATCAACTTTGCACAACGTAAAGTATTGCTTGCAGGTATGCGTTATGCCGGTGAAATGAAAAAATCAATGTTCTCAGTGCAAAACTTCCTACTACCAGCAAAAGGCGTGCTACCAATGCACTGCTCAGCTAACGTAGGTGAAGCTGGCGATACAGCATTATTCTTTGGTCTATCTGGTACCGGTAAAACAACTTTATCCGCCGATCCAACTCGCTTTTTAATCGGTGATGACGAACACGGCTGGGCACCTGGCAGTGTATTCAACATCGAAGGTGGTTGTTATGCTAAGTGTATCGACCTTTCACAAAAGAATGAGCCTGTTATCTGGGATGCAATCCGCTTTGGAACTATCCTAGAGAACGTTGTCCTTGATGACAAAGGCGTTCCTGATTTTCATGATACCAGCCTAACGCAAAATAGCCGCGCAGCTTACCCGCTTGAACACGTTGAAAAACGCAAAGTAGAGAACCGCGCAGGCGAGCCAAAAGCAGTGGTATTCTTAACCTGTGATGTAAGCGGCGTATTACCTCCAGTATCAATTCTTAGCGAAGAAGCGGCAGCGTTTCATTTCCTAAGCGGTTACACAGCAAAAGTTGGCTCTACTGAAATTGGCTCTACCAGCGATATCGAATCAACATTCTCAACCTGTTTTGGTGCACCATTCTTCCCACGTCCAGCGGGTGTATACGCGGAGCTTCTAATGAAGCGTGTACGTGAATTTGGCGCCAAGGTATACCTAGTTAACACTGGTTGGACTGGCGGTCCTTACGGCACAGGTAAGCGTTTTGATATTCCAACTACCCGCGCTGTTGTTGATGCAATCGTATCAGGTAAACTGGCTGGCGTTGAAACTCAACATATTGATGTTTTAAACCTAGACGTACCAGTTGCAGTACCAGGCGTTAACAGCGAGCTACTTAACCCAATCAATACTTGGGAAGATAAAGCTAAATACGCTGAATATGCGGCCAAACTTGCAGCAGACTTCACTGAAAACTTTGCTAAATACGACGTATCTGACGAAATTAAAAATGCAGGACCTAAAGCTTAATAAGCTACTTTAGCCTCATAATTAAAACGCCAACCTCGAGTTGGCGTTTTTGATCTACTAACGTTTATCAAGCCTCTTGCCAATTACCATAGAACGAACTTTCCCATATCGCGACTTTTGCATTCTTGAATTCAAGTATTAAGTGCAATCATTAAGCAAAATTTAGATGGGACTGAAATATGATTGTGAGACAACTAGCCAGCACCTGCCTACTTTGCACTCTCATACAAGCATGTAGCACACCTTCGAATAATGCTTCAGCGAAGTGCATGGAACAGGCTGATTTAGCTTATATTGATAAGTCAAATCATGATGATTTAGGCATAAGCCCTGATTGCTTTGATAATAAAACTGCTGGAAAGCCAAGTAACGTTCCTTCTAACAGTATTCTTGAGTCTGCAATTTTAGAGGCTGTTGTAAGTATCCTTGACAGCTCTACAAATTAGCTCCAAAAATTTAGATACAAAACTAAAAAGCGTTACTCTATGACTAATACCAATCAGCCAAATTATGTGATCTAATTAGCGCACCGATACTTATTTACTTTTACTAAATTGAACTTAGAAGAATCCAAGCAACTTCTAACTACCTTAACAATCGCGTTGCTGCTTGAACAACAAACCGATTAAGGGCCGCCCGGCTATATTAACCTCACTACAACTCGACACACTGTCAGATTATGTAAAACAGTCAGCAAGTTCTTCAGAAGGCGGCAGACTAATGGGGGAAGATATTGCTCAGTATATTTATGACCAGTTCAACATAAGATATCACACCGATCATATTTACAAACTGCTCAAGAAGCGTGGGTTTAGCTGGATCACAAGCCGTTCTAA